>CALXHD010000079.1 GCA_944388015.1 uncultured Clostridia bacterium
TTTCTATTCTACTAGTTATAACTATAAATATAAAAAATATTAATAATATTATTGTCATGTTTTGCTCCTTTCAATCTATATTGTTATATTATTAAAATTTTAATTTTTAATTGTCTTTATATCTATATATTTAAAGTTATACATATCTTTAATATATTTTTCATCTTCTCCAAATATTTCATAAATTTCTTTTTCTGTTCCAACTATTATTTTTGATTTTAATATTAATTCTTTTTTTATGTTTATATCACTTACTAATTTCCAATTTTTATCTTTTAATAACTCGTTTTTCCACTTTTTTATTGTTTTTAATATATACATCTCATTATCTTCAAATTTTATATATCTATTTATTTTGTATAATTTATTCGCTTTTTTTCTTAGTTTTATTATATCAGACCTATTTTTTAAGATTTCTTCATATTTCATTTTTTCCTGAATTATTTCTTTTCTATTAGACCTTTTTATATATAATATATTTTTTTGTGAATATATTATATATCCATTTTTTATATATTTTAAGTCATTATTTTCATTACTTAATTTTGCTAATATCCCATATATTAAATTTAATCTTCTTTGTTTTTCTTTATATTCAATCATTATTTTGATTTCTGTTAATTCTTGTTTTATTGGGATATTACATCTAAATGTTTTATAATTATCTAAATTTCCAATAATCGATGGTCTATTTTGTTCTATTTTATAGTCTTCTATATTTATTTTTTCCTTTTTATTTTTAATATATATTTTATATTCATCTTTTGGTAAAAAACAATTTATTATACCTTCTATTTTTATAAATTTATTATTTTCTATATCTAGACTATTTATTTTTAACAATGAATTATTTTTTATTTTAAAAATTTTCATCTGTTTAAAATATATCACATCATCTTTATATTCAAATTCTTTTCTTATATCTTTTTTATATTTTAAGCAAAGTGCTAAAATCTTATATTCTGTCCATAAGTATTTTTGTTTTAAGATAATGTTATCATCTATAACTGATAATAGTTTTATTATTTCTTTAATATAATCTTTTTGTTCATTTTCTGTTAAATATAGAGTTATATCTACATTTATTCTCCACTCTAAATCATACATTATTTGGTATTGAAAATATGGAAGTAGTATGTTGTATTTCTCTATTGATTTTTCTATCAAAACATTATATCCATATTTTATTGTATCAAAATACCAACTTTTATTGCCCTCTCTTACTTGCAGGGCAGATGTATTTTCTTTTCTTTTTCTATAATTATATATAGCATCTGCCAATATTCCATATTTTAATTTTTCCATTAAAATTTCTCCAATTAATTTGGCATCTTCAGAGTATTTTAATCTTATATCATATGTATATCTTTTTATAACTTCCGATTTTATAAATGCTGAAGATGTGCTTAATTGAATATATTCATAATCTTTGGTAATATCAACTATTTTATTACCATCCTGAAATTTGTAATCTAATTTATGATATCCTTCTTTAGCTTCAAAGAATTTTTGTCTGCAAGCAATTATGTCTATTTCCTTCTCATGTTCCTTAAAAAATTTATATACTTTTGTAAATACATCTAAATCCCATATGTCATCTGCATCAAGAAAATTGACGTATTTTCCCTCAATGTATTTTATACCATTGTTTCTTGCTTCACTTACTCCTTTGTTTTCTTGATAAATATATTTTATATTATTAGGATATAATTTTTGGTATTTCAAACATATATCTTCACTTTTATCTTTACTTCCGTCATTTACTAGTATTATTTGTATATTTGTAGAAAATCCAATATCTTGTTTTATAACAGATTCTATTGTTTCTTCTAGATATTTTTCTACATTATATATTGGTATTACTACAGAAAATATATATTTTTCTTTTTCCATATTTTAATTTTCCTTTCACAATAAATGTCATATAATTTAAATAAATTACTTACATTTTTATTTGCTTTTTAATTTTCTTCTTTCAATATTTTATATAATTTATCTTTTCTGTTTTCTACTTTAAAGAAAAAGTTTTCCATTCTTTCCTTATATATTTGATCCATTTTAAAGTTATTATTTATTAGCTTAATAAGTTCACTTACTAGTTCTTTTCCATCTATACATAATTTTCCAAATGCATCTTCATGTTTTAAATCTAATTCTTTATATGTGTGTAGCCCTGATTTAAATTCTTCTATATCTGGCATAAAATAGATTATAGGTCTTTGTAATTTAACAAAATCAAATTGGAATGATGAAAAGTCAGTTATAAATGCCTTATATTTATTTAAATCTGTGTCTCCAATACTTACAGTTATATTGTCATTTAATGTTTTATTAAAACAATCTTTGTATTTCTCAAATATTGGATGTAGCTTATAATCTAATACTAAATTTTTCTCTTTTAATTCATTTATTAGTTGTTCATTTTCTAAAAATTTAATTGTTTCCTTATAATATTTTGAATTCATAAATTTTTCTTTATTTATTTTTCTTTTTCTGTTTATTGATTTTCCAATCAAATATTCTCTCCATGATGGTGCAAATATTATTTTATTCTCTATTTTGCTACCTTCTTGTTTATCATCTAATCTAGGCATTCCAACTTCTATTAAATCTTTTTCTAGGTATTCATAATTATTAATAAGATTATCTTTTTCAAATTGTGATGATATAACAAATTTATCTATTTGTGTAAATGTTTTTGCATACATTCTTAATAATTTTGCATGTAAAATTCCATGTTGTAAATATATTAAATCATATTTTAATATATCTTTATAATAGTTGTAGTTTTTATTAAATGGACAATATTCTTGTAATGATGAAAAAGATGTTAATATTTTATCACTATTTAAAAATAGTAGTTTATGTTTTATACTTCCAAATTTTACTATATATTTTAATTCTTCTTTTGTAAATTTCTCTCTATAATTTTCAATTTTCCCATCTAATATATAGTATTTATCTATATTATCCTTGATTTTAATATCATGTTTAAATTGTGAATATGCATTATCAAATATGTTTTTTCTATCTATATATATCCATATCTTTTTCTTTTTATTTTTTGTAATTTGTGAAAGTACTCTATATATATTTATATTTTTATTAATATTACTGTATCTTTTTATACTTCTATAAAAATCTTTTTTTCTTGTTTCTTTTTTTGGCATACTTACATAAAATTCGTTTTCTTTAAATTGAATTCTGTATTTATCATCATAAATTTTACAACTTCCTATTGATGTATTAAATGATACCCACTTATTAAAGTAATATTTTACTTTGACATCATGCTCATTAAATAGTATTTTAAAACCAAATTTAGTTATGTCTTTTATTTTTATTTCACTATCAAACTTTTTAAAATTTGCAACTTTAATATCTGTTCCTATTCTACTAGAAACTGTATCTGATAATTCAAGTTCTCTTTCATATTGTTTTAGGTCTTTATCAATATAATATATATATAACTTGACATTACCATATTTTAGAAGAGGTGATTTTAAAAATCCAAGAAATTCTACTTTTTTATTTTTAAATTTGAATCTAGACATTACTATTTCAATATTATTTTCTACTGACAATATATTAGTATCATTATTTATTGTATATTCTTTATTATATCCTCTTTTAATTCTTATATTTTCGTGTTTTAAATCTATTAGATACATTTTGTGATACTTATGCATTTGGTTATATTGCATTATTGTTTCATCATCAATTTGGTTTATTATATTTAGTATTCTATTATATGCTTCTTCTTTTTCTTGTCCTTCTAAATAATATGGAAATAATGTATCATGATTTATCCTATATCTAATTACATTTAGTGCTATTCTTTGAACATATTTTTTTACATTTCCATTTGAATCTTTAAATTGATTAAATAATGTTTCAAATACGTGCATATATTGTTCAAATGAATATAATGGATTTTCTTTGTAATCTGTAGTACTGTTTCCATATATTCTATATAAATATTTAGCATCTTTAACATATCCAATTTTTGTTTTTTTCATTGCAATTTGAGTATTATATAATATATCTTCATGAAAATATACTCCTTCTTCAAATAATATATTTTCTTTTCCTAGATTTTTTACAATTACATTCATTGTTGGCTGTATTGCATAATATTCTTTTTCAAGATCATATATTCTAGTTTCTACAAAACATTCTTTGTATCTTTGAATTATTTTTTTGTTTTTTGTTTTAACATCATATTCATACATTGCATATGTTACAATATCTATTTCATCATAATTTTTATCAAAAAATTCAACTAATTTACTTATTGCATTTTTTGATATAAAGTCATCCGAATCAATAAACATAATGTATTTTCCTTCAGATGCTTTAATCCCTTTATTCCTTGCTTTAGATACTCCTCCATTGTCTCCTGTTAAAACTTCTATTTTAAATTCTTTAATTTCTTCTTGCAATTTTTTACAAATTTCTAAACTATTATCTTCTGACCCATCGTCTACTAAAATTACCTGTATTTTTTTTAAATCCTTGTAATCTTGATTTAATATTGATTTAACACAATCTCTTATATATTTTTGATTATTATATATTGGTATTACTATTGATACATCATATTTATACATCTTTAAATCCACCCTTTATTAAAAATTCCATTTCATTATTGTTTTAAAACTATTATTTAGATCCATATCAAATGCTTTATATATGTCATTTATATTATTAACCTCCACTGTTTCTACTATAATATTTCCTATATATTCTTGCATCTTTGGGTCTTGCATAATTTCAACTGCTTCAGCAAAGTCATTGTAGCCACTTCTACTATTTCCTACTATTTTTAATCCCTTTTCTAAAACCATTCTTGTTTCTATTAAAATAGGCTCTTCAGAAACTCCTAGTATAGAAATTGTCCCCTGTGGATTAATATGTTTTATTATTTGATTAATGGCATCTTCTGAGTTTTTACCTCCAACACATTCAAAAGCATGATCAACCTTTAAATCTTCTGGAATTTTATTTATTAACATTGCTTCATCTGCAAAAGCAAAATAGTTTAATTTTTCTTCGTTTGTTCCAAATATTATTATTTTTGATTCAGGCATATATTTTTTTAACAATAATGTCATTATATATCCTATTGTTCCACATCCCCAAATTCCTATTGTTTTCCTATTTTTATTAGCTGTATTTTTGAATTCTTCTATTGCATTTATACAAATGCTAATTGGTTCAAGTACAGATGCAATATTTAATGCTATGTCTTTTATTTTTATTATTCTATCTCTTTTCATACAAACTATATTTTGTAAAAATCCATCATAATTACTTGACCTGAATTTTGATGTTCTTAAATAATTTTCTTTTATAATATTATTTTTTTCTAATGGTATATTTGGTATTAATACAACTTTATCTCCTTGTTTAAATTCATTTTTTTGATCATATAATACTTCTCCAACTGCTTCGTGTATTAATGCCATTGGTAGTTTTTTCTCCATAATTTCTTTATCTCTACTTCCAGTATAATATCTTTGGTCTGCTGCACATATTGATAAATATAATGGTCTTACAATTACGGTATCCTCGTCTATATTTTCTTCTTGAAAAAAAACTTCCATTCTTCTTGGAGCTACTAGTTTAACTATTTCATTAATCATTGTTTATCTCTACTCCTTTTACTATCGCATTTGCTAATTTCAAGTCATATTCTTGAGTGATTTTCATATTATATATTTCGCCTTTTACTAATTTAACATTTTTCTTTTTAAGTGCATATATTTTTGCTGCATCTGTTAATATTTCTTTTTCTCTTTCCTCTAAGCTGTTATATGTATCTACTAGTTCATTTACTCTAAAGGTTTGCGGTGTTTGTCCTTGATACATGTAATCTCTAATAGGGATATTTGTAATTATGTTATTATTTGTTGATTCTACTATTGTATCTGTTGCAGGTATTACAGTATCTACTGCATCTATATTTTTATCTTGCATTGCTTCTACATTATCTTCTATAATCCTTTGTGTTATAAAAGGTCTTACTGCATCATGTGTTACTATTATATTTTCTTTTTCTTTAGAATCTTCTTTAATAAATTCACATATTTTCATTATTGTTTCATTTCTCGTGTTTCCTCCTGAAATGACATTCAATTCACAATTTTGATAATATTTATTTAATATGTCTATCATATATGATTTCCAATTTTCTGGTGTTGCAATTATTATTTTATCTATTTTTTTGCAAATAATAAATTGTTCTAATGTGTGTATTATTATTGGCTTTCCTCCTATATTTAAAAATTGCTTTGGTAATTCTGTTCTGCCCATTCTTTTTCCTTGTCCACCGGCTAAGATTCCTGCATAAACCATTTTATCTCCTCCTATATTTCTTTTATATATATTTTGTCATTTACTGCTACTACTGTATATTTATATATATTTTTTAATTCTTTTATTTCTTCAAATTCTCCATATTCTTTTATTTGTTCTTTTGCTTCTTTTTGTTTTTCTT
>CALXHD010000080.1 GCA_944388015.1 uncultured Clostridia bacterium
GCAAGTGATGTATTATCATCAAATCCTATATAATTCATTAACTTTTTAAATCCTACATCCGTTTGCTTAAGGCTTATATTACCACCAATTTCTTGATAAAACTTTTTATTCATTTTCCATAACTTTATTGACATTTCCATTTCTTTTGATGGAGATATTGATGCTCTACTTTTTAAACAAACATAGGGTAACATATATGGAGCTCTTGCAATTTCGTGATTAGGTAGTTTCCCTACCAAACCTCCATTTTGCACTCCTATAATAAAATCACGTAAATCCACAATATCAAAAATCTTTTCTTTTAATGCATCTGCTAAAAGTTCTATTTTTTCAATATTGATTCTTTCTGGTAATTTACTCATTACTTCTCTTATTGTTTTTCCTGTTGCACTATCATCATCAACTAAAATATAATTCCCATCTTTTATTTTTTCAATTTGCTCTTCTATACTTTCATATCCAATTCTTCCAATTAAAGATATATATTTTTTCTGTATATCACTTATATCAAATAATCTACTTGTTTGGATATCATATGTTCCTCTATAATATGTGTCAAGACTAATTGTTTTTTGTTTTTCTAATCTTTTTTTTGCTTCTTCTAATTGTTTTTTCATATCTATTGTTTTTATATCTAATTTATTGTCAAATGCTTGTTTAAATAGTGTTATTAGCCCTTCTATAAAACTCCTTTGAGTTTTTTTTAATTTTTGTTCTTCTACATATTTTTTGTATTTTTCAAAAGGTATTAATCCTTCATTTCTTATAACATAGCAACCTTCTTCTTTACTATATTCTGGTTCTTTATATTTATAATTCTGCCTTTGCCTTATGTTTCTTGAAGAATATGTTGATACTATTGATTTATTGCTAATAAATAAATTATTTTTCCCTTTAAATTTACTTTTCGTTTCATTAAATTGTTTACTATAGCCTTCTCTTTCAACACATACTCCTATTCCTTTGCTTTCAAAGCAATACATAAATTCACTATTATCACCGCCAAATACATATGCAACTTGTATTTTTGGGTTTACATGCTTTTGTAAATATAGTTCTAACCTATTTATTACATCTGTAAAATTAATATATGTTTTTACATATATTGATTCCCATGGGTCAATCATTAACCAATTGCTATCTTTAACATACTTCTGGCACAAATCCAATCTCTGATACGCATTTATTTTATAATATGGTTTTGTAGATACATAGCTTGGGTGTGATGGAGAAAAGTATCCGCCTATTACTTTATAACCGTTTTTTTCTAAAGTTTCTTTAGCAAATTCCATCATATAAATATGTCCATCATGTATTGGGTCAAAACCACCTGTAGATAATAGAACTACCGGATTTTCTTTTTCATCAAAATTTATAAGTTTACTTACTGGCGTAGTAAGCAAACTTAAATTATAATAATTTAAGTCTTCTAATTCTAAATCATCCAAAATAAATCCCGCTTTTATAACAGTTTTGATGTCTAGTTCTTTTTTATATACTTCACTATAATATTCATCTCTTAATATTTTCCATGCTAGTTTGACTTCATCAGTTTTGTTTTTTATTTTGCTGTATGCTATATCTACATCAGCACATTTAAAATTTTCATTTAAATTTAATATATCCCAAAGTTTTTCTTTCTCTTTCATAAATTTAATTTCTATCTATTTTAGACTATCCTTTCTCTATTTTCTTAACCATTCTGTTAAAATCTTATAATAACTATCCCATCCACCTTTTACACTACTATCATATAAATCTAAATGTATGGCAGGAGATTTTGCCATATATTTATGCAGATTATATCTATGTAAATTTTCTAAATTTTTTGCATAAAAATCAAATTGTTCTTTAGACTCTTCATCTAAATCATAAATAAATTTTTCTTTTTCATTTTCTTCCATATTTAAATAATTTAAATATAATTCTACAAAATCATAAGAAGCTCCAAAAACAGTTTCATCAGTTCTACTGTCATACATATCTCCACTTGGTGTTGCTTCTATAATACTTTTAGGGATTTCTAATTCATGTGCAACTTGATATACTTCTGATTTATGAATGTCTGATATAACTTGTACATCTACCATTCCATCTGAAGCTTTACCTACATATCCTAAATATGCTCCTTCATCTTTGTTAGTTGTACCACATATAATTGATCCAAATCCTTCTTGATTTAACAAGCTTGTAGTATAATAAAGTATTGGTGTTCTACTATAAGGTCCAAGTTGTCCTATTGCCCAATCTTCTCCTTTTATTCCTATTACAGGTTCTAAATTGTTTCTAATTTCATTATTAATTGATGTTAAGTCTAATATATATGGTTTTAACTCAAGTTTTTTACACAATTCTTTTCCTCTATTTGTAGCTTCATTTTGATTAGTTACACCCGTTGATTTTAATATTGGTAACAACATAGGCATAATTTTTTTTATTGGAGAATTTGCTTTTTCTGAAGCCTTTTTTATAATCCCTAATACTATAGCTGAATCAATACCTCCACTTATTGCTACTACACATGCTTTTAAACCATATTTACTCATATATTCATTTAATAAATTACACTTTTGTTCTATATAATCTTTTGCGCTAAAATTTCTTTTTTCTCTCATTTTTTTTAGTATTTGTTTTAATTGTTCACTAAGTCTTTTATCTGATTGTTCATTATATACTTTCATAATAATATTCCACCTTCCATTTCCCATTCATATCTAATATGACCATCTTGAAAAAATATTAAATTTCGTGCATTTTCTGGATTAGTGTCTCTTGTATATTTATTTAAAGGTAATGAAAGGCAAACATTTTGGCCATTTACATCATAAATTGTTCCTATTCTCTCTAACTCCAATAATTTTGTTCCTTTTTCTTCCAAATAATCTTTTATTTGTTGTTTTTGTTTGTCTGTTAACTTATTTTCTTTAATCCATTCTTCTGCACTTTTTCTTCTAAATTCATCATTTACTGGTCTTAATGTAACTTGTTCTACTTTATTTTCTTTAGCAAAATTTATGAATTCTTGTACTTTATCTACTGTATCCATCATATCTTTACAACATACGCAAGTAAGACGAAGTGAAAATCCGAAACTATGTAAATATTTTATTAAATCTGGTAAATCTATATATTTATCGCTATTTGGCATATATATTTTTCTATTTGACTCTGCTCTATTACTAACCACTGAAATTGTTATTGTAGTTAAACCTTCTTCATACCATTCTTTTAAATACTTTTCATATTTTTCTTTATTAAGACTAATTGGAATACAATTAGATTGTAATTCTATAAATGGGAATTGAAACTCACTCAAATTTTTCAAATATTCTGTTATCTGCTCTGGAAAAAGTGTTGGCTCTCCTCTACTTGTTAACATTACAGTATCAATATCACTTCTATTAGCTAAATTAGCTGCAATTTTTAAATTTCTCCAATTTATATTTCTTTCTTCTAAATTTTCTTTGCTTGGTTTTACACCAGAAACACAGAATGGGCAAGATGCCATACATGCTTCTGTTCCTACTATTACACTAAACATCTTAAATTTCATAATTACACCTCTATAAATACTTTTTTTAAGTCACTACTATATGGCATAAAGAACTCTTCAAAATATGCCCCTACATTTTTTACAATAAATTTCGCATCTTTTTTTAATTCATCTTTATATTTAGGATTAATATACATTTTTCCTATTTTATCCCCACTATCTGATGATCCTCCACACATATAAAATTCAACGTCATTTTCTTCTGTTTTTTCGTATTCTACTTTTATTTCTCCATCATATTTACTTTTTAAATATATTGAAAATTTTTTATTATAAAGCAAAATATCAAAAAAACCGCTATATATTCCATTTTTAATTATTACTATTTGTTTACCATTAACCATTTTATCTCTTATAACTCTAGTTTCCATTTCAATAGTATCTTCTACTAAATTCTTACCTACTTCTAAAATCACTTGATTTATTTTTAGTTTGTTCTTTAAATCATTAATTATTTCTCCTTTTATTTTTTCACTTTTCTCTAATCCGCCAATACTCACAAAACTTATTCCTAAATTATCATAGTTTTCTTGTATATACTTAAGTAGTTTTTCTAGAATGTTATTTTCTTTTTTCAAATTATTTTGTATATAAAAAGAAATCCCATAATCTTTACACTTACTGTTTTGTAAAAAAGTTAGTATTTTTAAAGTTTCCTCAAAATCCGCCCCTAAATGTGTGAATTTATCTTTAATCAGTTGCATTGTTGATATTCTTATTGCCAGCTTTACCTTTGATAAATCTGCATATTTTAAAAAATTAATAATAGAATCTAGGTTATCAAATGAAAAAAATCTTACACCACTATTATATAGATATTTTACGGTTTCATATTCAGCTAGAACATTTATAAAGCACATATGTAAAGGATCAACTTCTAACTTTTTCAATTTTTCAAAATGATTTATTGAACTAATTAAAAATCCATTATTTTCTTTATTTATTAATGGTTGTAATGTTTTTATTAATATTTCATTTGAATTTGTTTTTAACGGATAATATATATTTCCTAATTTACTAAACTTATTAAAGTTCTCTATTAATTTGTTTTTATTATAATAAAAATATATATTGTTTTCTTCTAAATTCAACATTTTCTTCTCTTTCATCATTTTTATGTTTCCTTTGTATTATAACATTTATTGACAAAAAAATAAAGTACTAACCTTTTTATTTATTCTATGTTAAATTGTAATATGAGTACTTATTTAATTAATAACATTCTTATCCACTTCCATAATCAATTTTAAATTGCAAATCACTATCAGAATAATATTCTGTAATTGCATTATACAAACAACTAATTATAAAATTTGTACTATTATAAATTTGAGTATCTGGTTTCAAATAGTTTAATTTATCAATGGCATAAAAAATAATAGAAGCATTTAATAATTGCATTCTACTTCTTACATTTTCTTTTGGTAATATTGCTTGTCCTATTTTCAACTCTTTAGAATAAAACATTATATCAAGTGCATTTTCTATAATATTTCGTTGTTTTTCATCAAATAAATATAATTCGCATTTTTGCTTAATATATTCTAAATTTTCTTTCTCAATATCTGACTGACTAACATCAATATTATTATTTTTTTGTTTTATAATATATTTATTATTTATTCGTAAATTTTCTGTATTACTAATCGGATGTTCTCCTTCAAAATAATCTCTTCTTCTTTGATTGTCCAATCGTATATATTCCGAATCCGTTTCCATATTATAATCACTAATTATATCATTAGTTTCTATTTCTTCATGTTCTATCTTTCCTATATAAATTAAATTTGGTTTTCCAAATCCCTGTTTTTCTTCTTTAATTAGATTAGCATTTCTTAATTCTTTAAATGCCCTTGTTACTGGTTTATCACTTAAATTCAATTTATTTTGAATTTCTTTTCTAGTGTATATTAAATATATTTCTCCTTGATTATTTATCCAATGATTTATTTTTGATAATTTCATTCTATTTAATAAAAATGAATAAATTACCTTAGCTTCTAAACTTAATTTTTTATATTTTTCATTATCAAATAATTCTTGTGGCATTTGATAAAAGCTATATTCCAATGTTTCATTTATTTTATATATTTTCATCTTCTTCACCTCCAATTGTTTCTCTATATTCTTTTAGTAACTCATTTATCTTTTCTCTTGTTAGACTTTTATAATGACATTCTGGCAAATATTTAGTGATAGTTGTTTCATATTCTTCTAGTCCGAAAATATAGATATTTTTATAATTTTCATTTTCTTCAAAATAGTAATGTAATCTTGATAACTTTTCCATATTGATTAATGGCATTATTACAATATAATTATTATCATCTAACTTTAAATCAGCAAATTTAAAATCCGTAATCTCTACCTCATATAATTCTTTTAATCTATTATAAATACTTATTCTTATTTCATAATTATTTCTTATTAAAAATTTTCCATATTCATTGTATGGTATTAAAATCGTGTAATTATTACCAAAGTAAAATCCTTTTTTATTCATAACTATTTTCTCAATATCATTTGTAAATATCATTGCATTTTTATATTCATGTTCTTTTCTAATATCATAATAAATTGACTTTATATATTTATTATCTTTTCCATCATAAATTGCATATATCAAAAACTCATCTTGTTCGTTGTATTCTAATTTTCCTATATATCTTCTTGAATGTGTTGTTGGTTCATCTTCCTTTTTCATATTCCAACTTGGTATAAAATTCAAGTTATCTTGTATTAGAGAACTTGCTATGTCACTTATAACATTTAACCTTTCTAGATTATTTTCATTTCTACAATGATTCCTTAATTCAAATCCGTTATCTAGTATATATTCTTTTCCTTTAATTCCTAAAGTTATATATCTATGTTTTAACCTTCTAATATAATTGTGTTTTACCAAATTTA
>CALXHD010000081.1 GCA_944388015.1 uncultured Clostridia bacterium
TAAAGGTACCAAAACTTATACACTTTATCTTACACTATCAAATATTCTAGTATTTAGGATATTTACCATGCTCTTATTCAAATCATATAACAAATCGGAAAGCCTTATAATTTGCAATAATTTTAACTTTTTTCTTTGGCTTTCCGTTAATTTGTTCTGCACCAAATTTATAAAATAAATTTGTGTGCAATGTGTTTTATCTATTATTCTTGTATACTAAACATACCAATCATATTCACTATCTAAACTTCTTGGTCTCATTGGTGGATATGGTGGTCTTCCTCCTGGAAAAGGTGGTCTAGGTGGCCTAGGCGGTCTATTCGGTCTGCCTAATAATTCTCTAATTATCAATATTTTTATTAAATCATGTAATGACCTATTTCTCACAATATTTATCTGTCTATCATCTACCCTATTTTCAACCTTTTCTAAATTACTTGTTTTTCTTATTTCTTGAGTTTTCGATATATTATTTATATTTTGTCTGTTATTTTCCATATTTCTATCTTGTGTTGTTGATCCATTTTCATCAATTGCAAAATATATTTCATTTGTTAGTTCTTCTATTAATTGTCCGCTAATATTACCTCTATTATTATTACATGCTGTACATACCATTGGATACACGACTTTATATATCTCAGGATAATATTTTTCTAATTCTGTATTATTTAAATTACTCATAGACATATAATCTAATTGTTCATTTCTATTATCTTGATATATATTATTTTGTGGATATCCTAATACATTTCTTATGTATTCCTCATATATGTTATCTTGCATATCATAACCTCCTTCTTTGTTATAATATGCATTTTTTTGGGAATTGTGAAAACATGTGGGAAATCTAAAATTGCCCACATGTTCTACTTCAGTTATAGAAAAATCAACGACTTTTCTATGATATCTTATTTAAATCTTTTTCCTTTTCTTTTTGATTTATGTTCCTCATAGCCATCATTATCTTGGTCTAAATCAAAATCTTTATTTGCATCTTCATCATATTGTTGCTCATTACCTAAATTATCACTGTAATTACTATTTGAAAAATTATCATCATAATTATTATCTTCTTCTGGTAAATATAGTCCATCAAAATCTTCTGCTTCTCCTCTATGTCTTACATATCTAACAATTAATATTATTACAACTATAGCTATTGCAACACCTAAAATTGTAATAATTATTGTTCTTTTTTGTTGTTCTTTTTGTGCGTTTTCTCTTGCAATAGCCTCTTCATCTACTAGACTTTTATTTACAATTATTTGATATGTTACAGTATTATTAACTGTTTCTTCTGTAGTCTCATTTAGAGTATTTGTAGTATTTTCTGAAGAACCTGTATTTTCTGCGTTTGTAACAATTATTGTAATTACATTTTCGCCTTCTTTTAAATCTTCATTTCCTGTGATTTCTATTTTTTGATTTTCATCTAAAGCAATTGCATTTATATCTAATGTTGTTCTATCTCCAATTAATTTTGCTGTGTATTGATACACACCTGTGCTAAATGATGGAGATAATTCAACACCTGAAATAGTTAAACTTTTTAATCCAATTGTATATCCAGTTTGTGTAATCTCACCTGTTGTTTCGTTTGCTGTCTCATTTGCAGTTTCATTCTCTGTTTCATTTTCTGTTGCTGTTTCTCTTGTAATATTTAATGTATATGTTTTTTTAGTTCCATCTTCTGCAGTAACCACTACTTCAAATGTATTTGTTCCTTCTTGTAATGTTTTTGAACCTGTTCCTGATATTGTTTGATCTGATTGTCCTTTATTTGCATATATACTTACAGTTGTAACATCATTAGGAACTGATACTGAATATGATGTTTTACTTGGTGTAAATCCTGAAAAGTCATTTGGTGTAATTCCTAAATTGCTTAAGTTTGCATTTGATGATTTTTTTGATTTTGTTGAATTACCTGATGTATTACCACTGCTACTTCCACTTTCGTTATTACTGTTATTATTGTTATTACTGTTACTATTGTTATTATTGTTAACATTATTATTATTTACTGAGATAGTTAAAGACCTAGTTGTAGTAATAGGATTTTCATCACTATCTCCTAGTCCTTCACTTCCTGGTTTTGCAGATATCTTTATATCTTCAGAAGATGTTGAAGTAACTACAACAGTTTTAGAATCATTAGCTGTTTGTAAAAATACTTTTGATGAATCCAAAGTTGCATTTGTTGCTGATAAATCTACTACTCCCATTGCATTATTTCCTGTAATAGTAAGTGTTACTTCTTCGCCTGGTTCTATAGATGTTTTTGATGCAGATACACTAAAACTGCCAGCAGCATTTACCTTACATATCCATAATAACATAAATACAATGAATAATAATATTGTTCTTTTTATTAAATTAATTTTCATATTTCCTCCTTATTTAACTAAACATTTTATATTTCTATATTTTTAGTTCCCATAATATAATTCATTACTCTTATATAATCAAATGAATCAACCTTGCCGTCATTATTTGCATCTGATGCCTCTTTTTGATAATTGTCATACTTTTTCTTTTTCATTATATAATTCATAATTCTTATATAATCAAACGAATTCACAATTCCATCATTGTTTGCATCACCTTTTTTTATTACAGTATATGTATCATTGACAATATAACCTGTTCCTATCTTCGATTTTTTGTCATTTATAACTGTCTTATCCTGCTTAATTATCTTTGTTGAATCTCCAAGCACATCTATTATATCTTGAACTATTGTGCCAGGAACAACCGTTATTATTTTACTTTCCTTATCTATTTTAATCTTCTCTTCATCATTTGAACCACTATTATCACTTGTATTTATAGGCACTAAATACAATTTATAATTATCCTCATAATCAAAAGTCTCTCTAGCAGTATATCCTTCCATACCATTTGATTTCAAAACTTTATCCCAATATGTACCATTAATTTTCTCTGTTCCCTTTTCAAGTCTTACACAAATCTCATCTTTCCATAACCAATCAACTAAAGTACTATCTGTAGGAGATTTACGTATTTTTAAACTATTATTAACATTAACTCTTACAAGTTCAGAAGATGATGTAGGTGTTGAACCCCCATTAGGTTTAGAAATTGGTTCCTTTGGCATATTCTCATATACTGGTATTATAAATGTATGTTCAGAATTATATGAATCAATGTCTATATATGTATCTCTTAATGTTGCACCTTCTGTTTGTGGAGCTGTTACATTTTGCTGATATTGATTAGCATAAGTGGAATTACTTGTAACATTAAATTTTTGCAAATATAACGTATTTTGCCCCTTATTTATATAATTTGTAGCAACAAACTCAATACCGCCACTAATAGATTTTTCTAAAGTGTCCCATCCTTTCTTCTTAGCATATGCTATACCATTTGCTATTACTTGACTCTCATCTGCACCTGATGCACCAATATTAAATGCATTATAATATCCACTATTACCTGAAACTAGTTCTGATCCGCCTTTTCCTTGTTCTTGAATAAGTCTAGCAACAATATAATAAGCACTTACTCCATATTGATTTCCAACATCAACTATTCCTTGTTCATGTCCTTCCAAAAAAGTTCCCTTTGTCATATTTTTTACAACCTTCACATTAGAATTACTTGACGTTAAATCCTCAAATTGAAAAATATTTACACCATTTAGAATATTTCTTGGATCCATCAAATACCCAATTGCCTTTTCTGAAGCATGTCTCCAGCTCCCATTATCATAATGTTGGTCTCCACAAGTTGGGCATCTCCACTCACCTGTATATGTATAATATATCAAACTTTTAGGTGAACCACCATGTCCAACTTCTTCATTTTTAATAACATCATCCCATGATAATCCTGTATACAAGATTTCAAACTTCCAATTTGGAAATTGCTTTTGTAATTCTTGTATACTTTCTTTTATTCCTGGATATTTTTTTGTATCAATCCCTGAGATATCAGAACTCAAACTATTGGATCCAGCATATATATATGGTTGTACATTCATTAAACTATATGAAATTAAAATAAATAATATACCAATCGCTAATAACTTATGTATATTTATTTTCATATATTTTTTCCTCCTTTTTTACCCATTAGGACGATTTTTGAATGCCCCTTTTCGACACAATTATATCATTGTCATTTTTTTTAGTCAATAAATACGACAAAATGTAACAAACTTGTAATAATTTGTCTTAATTTCCTATACCTACGCTTCCTGCAAGTATAAACAACATCAATTTATCTTTTAATATATTTTTTATCTTTATTCATCTTCTCTCTTCTTATTATTTGTAATTCTTCACTAATGAATTTATCAAGTTTGTCTTCAAATTCCTCTAAAGTATCATCATTATTAATAACATCTGCAAAATGAACTAGTGCATTATCATTTATCTCTAATTTACCATTTTCATTTATTGCCAATCTTCTTAAATCAAATGCTCCTGCCTTTCTCTTTTTCTCATCCTTTCTTTTTGTTTGTTCTTCAATTTGTTCCCATGTAACTGTTAAGTCTGCCTTTCTATCCGAATAGGGAGAATCTGTTCTCAATCTTGTATATTCTCTTGTAATTCTATCTTGTAATGGTGCATCTATATACAATAAGCCTACATTTTTTCCTAATCTACTATGTAAAAATTTTATTTCATTAACTCCATATAATGTATCCATGACAACTATATCTGCACCTTCTCCTAAGTCTTTAGCAGTTTTAATATAATTATCCCAAAATTCTTCAAATTTTTCTGTTGTTTGCTCTTGATACCAATCCTCATAACTCATTTCTTTGTTTGTTCTTTCATACATTTCTCTAAATATATTTCTTATTTTCAAGTGTTTTACCTCTCCTGGAAATTTTCTTGTCATATGTATAACAGCTCCACTTTTTCCAGACTCTGATGGTCCTGTTACAAATATAAATTTTTGTTTTCTTTCTTCTTTCATACTCTTATTTTCCTCCTTATTTTTTTGAATAAAATCTCTAATAATCTTTATCAGATAATTTTCAAACTCATATAATTATTATCATTGCAAAATAATTTTTCTTTATTATTTTTTATTTTAAAATTTTTCTAGAATCTGTCTCCATTATACCACAAAAATCCAATAATATTTTAATTCTAATTGTAAGAACTGAATTTTTATGCTATACTAAAAATGTCAAAAAAACATGAAGGAAGGATTTTATTATGGTAGAATTATTATCACCTGTTGGAAATTTTGATTGCTTAAAATCTGCTGTACAAAATGGAGCAGATGCTGTATATTTTGGAGCAGAAAATTTTAGTGCTAGAGCTTTTGCTGATAATTTTAATTTAAGCACATTAAAAGAAGCTATTATTTATGCTAAATTACGTGGTGTAAAAACAAATCTAACTTTAAACACATTAATTACAGACAAAGAACTACCATATGCCATAAATTTAGCTAAAAATGCATATAAATTTGGAATAGATGCAATTATTGTTCAAGATTTAGGTTTGGCAGATTTATTAATTAAAAATTTCCCTGATTTAGATATTCATGCAAGTACTCAGATGTCTATACATAATTTAGAAGGTGTTTTAGAACTAGAAAAAATGGGATTTAAAAGAGTGGTTTTAGCAAGAGAACTTTCAATAAATGAAATAGAATATATTTGTGCAAATTCTAATATTGAAATAGAATGTTTTGTACATGGTGCATTATGCATATCTTATTCAGGTCAATGTCTTTTTTCTAGTTTAGTAGGCGGAAGATCAGGCAATCGCGGTAAATGTGCACAAAGTTGCAGACTCCCTTATACATTATTAGAAAATGGTAAAAAAATAGATAATGGCTATTTATTAAGTACTAAAGATTTATGTAGCTTAGAGTACCTACCTAATCTAATACAATCAGGTGTAAAAAGTTTTAAGATAGAAGGTAGAATGAAAAGTAGCGAATATGTAGCTTTAACTACTAAAATTTATAGAAAATATATTGATTTAGCTCAATATTGTATAAAAAATAACTGCATAGAAAATTATATCATTGATGAACAAGATAAAAAAGATTTAATGCAAGTTTTTAATAGAGGCAGTTTTTCAAATGGTCATCTAGATAATAAAGCAAATAAAGATTTAATATACAAAGAAAAACCAAATAATATGGGACTATTTTTAGGAGTTGTAGAAAAATATAATATCTTAAAAGGTTATATAACTGTTAAGTTAAATGAAAAAATTGAGATTGGTGATACAGTCGCACTTCAAAATGAATCTTGCTCATATACTATTTCTGAACTACTAAAAAACGGTCAAAATATTACAGAAACACATATTGGAGATACTGTAACAATTGGTAGAATGAAAGGTAATATAAAATTAGGAGATAAAATATATAAACTTTCTTCTAAAAAATTAAATACTGATTTACGAAACAGCTTTTCTAAAGAAAA
>CALXHD010000082.1 GCA_944388015.1 uncultured Clostridia bacterium
TGGTCGTCTTAAATGTGCATTTCCATTTACTGCTTCATCTACTTTTCTTTCTTCATAAAATATATTATTTGATGTGCATTTATAAAAAAACTTATTTCCTTTTTGAGTATTAATTAATACTAATGATATTCCTTTATTCTTTTCTTCATCATTTATTTTATCATCATTTTGTATTCCCCAAAAATCTCCTATTGTTATATCAGATACTCTATTAGATGTAGCATATTTACAATTCAAACAACTTTCGCGTTGCAACATTGATAATTCAAATGAAGTTAAATATAAATCTTTTAGTTTTATTATACTGCATATTACTCCATTTTCATCAAATAGTTTAAATATGTATTTTTCGGAATCTCTAAAAGAGACATTAGTTGCTTTTCTCTTATATTTTTTCTCTAAATAATTAATATGGTTTGTTAAGTATTGTTGTGATGGGACCCCGTGACATACTAAATCTACTGTTATTAGATTTTCTTTATCTATATTTTTTACTTCTAGATATTTGTTTAGTCCTTGTATTTGGCATGGTGTTCCAATAAATATTATTTTTTTATCTTCTTTTAAAAATCTTCCAACATTTTCATAATTTTTTCCTATATCACTTTGGCAGTATTTTGAACCTTTATATTTTAAAGCTTCTTCTTTATTGTCAGTATATGAGTGTTTTAATATAAGATTTTCATCAAATGATGTTCCGAATACAATATATCCGTTATCAATTGCCTCTTTATAAAAAATTGATGCTATTGCTCCTGATGTACTTGTTTTTCTATCGTTTTCATCTTTACTCCATGTTGCAAATGCTGTAACTGGTGTATTTTTATTAATTTTGCTATTATTTGGGCATACTTTTCTACATAAATTACAGTGTATGCATTTGCTTTCATCTATTTTTGGCTGTAATTCTCCGTATTTATTGTATTCCATTGTTATGCAATTTTTAGGACATATATTATAGCATGCCATACATCCTGTACATTCTTCTTCTTTACATATTTTATTCATATTAAATTTCATTCCTTTCTCCGTTCAACCATTTAATATAATTAAAATTTTTTGCATATTGATATAATCTTTTTCCAAATATATTTGCTACATCTGTTATTGTTCCAACACAATGTGGATCACTCCATTTTTTTACAACTCTACAACTTTTGAATTCATCATGTTTTTTATGTGTAAAACATACTTTATTTTTATATTTTAGATTATCAAATCTTTTTAAATATTGATATGGTAAGCACCATCTATCAGTCATCATAATAAATAAATTGTCTTTGTTTATTCTTGTCTTTCTTTCATTCCATTTTTGAATAGCCTCTTCAATAGTTTTGTAATGTTTAAAATATAGTGTTATGTTACCCCCCCTCGTGCGTATTTTACCTATTGGGTAATTTAGAGGGGATTTTACTGGTTCAATTTCTGAATTTAAATAATCATCTAAGTTTTCTAAAAACTCCACAAAATCTTTTGGTGTAATATATAAATTTATGGTAGGACTTAAAAATCTTTGTCCTAAGTCATTGTATATTACTCCTCCAATACATGTGTTTGACAAGATAGTAAATTCTTTATTATTTATTTTTTTTCTTTCTATTTTATTTCTTATCAATTTTCTATATTTTTTGCCTATTTTTTGCATGCCTAATTTTATAAAGATTTTTTTATATATTAGTGAAATTTTTTTACGCATTTTTCTCATTCCTTTAATAATTTTTCTAATATACTTAATGATTTATTTCTCCATTCTAATATATTTTTTTGAGAAATGTCAAAATTAATTTCTTCCAACAATTTATTTTTGAATTCTTCATATTCTTCTTCATTTTCCTTAAATTCGCATTTTATTAGTCCTGTTTTATTTAGTACATCTACTACTTTTTGTCCTGATGGTATCGAAATAAATTGTTTTTTATTTAGTATTGAGAATATTGTTCCATGAAATGTGGTTGTTATAACATATTTAGAATTTTGTATTAATTTACAGAATTCTAATGGTGAACAATTTATACATTTGTCACAAAATGAATGTTTAAAACATGCTGAAACTATTAATAAATTTTGTTCTTTTGCGAATCTTTTTATATATTCTTTTTGCTTTTCTGTAAAATTATAAGAGTACACTAATAAATATTCTTTGTCTATATTTACATCATATTCTTTGTCAAATTCTTTCACATCAATTAGGAATGTTGGGTCACATACCATTTCAGGTTCTATTCCTATTGTCTCTTTTACATTTTTTTGTGTTCTTTCATCTCTTACAAATATTCCATCTAAATTTTTCATTCCCTCTATTAAGTCAGGAAAATCTTTAAAATCTTCTGTTACAGCTTTTCCACAACTTATCGCAAAAGCTACTTTTTTTTCTGTTGGTATATCTATACCATAAAAGCATTTATTCCTAAAAGTTTGGGTTTTTACGTTCCAACATTCGTCACTACCTATTATAACTATATCAAATGTATCTTTTTTTACATCTTTAATTGAAATTTCTTTAAAGGTTTTTCTATCTTCTAAAAATAGATTGTATTTTTTTGTATTAAAACTATATGATTTTAAATAATGTAATAGGTTTTTTCTGCTTGGATAATATATTTTTTTTACTTCTTTTTCTGTTCTAAATTTTATAAATTTAACACTATGTCCCATTTCTTCAATTACTTTTTTGAGTGCATATGCTTGTAGATATGAACCAAAATTATTAGAATCGTATACTGTTAATATTCCAACTTTCATTTTTTTACCTCTTTCCAAAGCTTAATACTTTTTGTTTTACTTTTGCTTTTTCTTTTTTATTTAATAAACAAATAAAGCTTACTATATACCCTATAATACCTGCTATTACTGCCCATATTGCTAATTCAAGCCATGAACTAATTGTAATGTTCATGTTTATTATTGCAAATAATACCATTATTAAAGCTGATGTTGCTAAAGCTCTAAATAGTGTTCCATAGAATATTCCTTTTTTAACCTTCAAATTATGTGCTGCATACATTGGTACAAATGTTAATATTCTTATTACTAATATTATTGAACTAACCCCTGCTATTGCATATACACCTAAATTTGTTGTTTGCACTAATATATAAGTTACAATTACACTTATTATTCCTAATGCAAATGTAACAATTACTGGTACTTTTAATTTGTTTGTTACTGTATTTATACCATATAATGTGTATATATAGCTACTTACTAGATTAGGCAATAATGTTAATATAGATAGTATTTGTATTTCTATTATTTCGTTTGGTGTTTTGCTTGGTAGCCATAATGAAAAGAATTCTGTTCCAAAGATTATAAACCCTGCTAATGGTACAATCATTATTAATGACATTACTTTTATTGAAAATTTTGTCTCATTTATTAATTCATCTATTTTATTTTTTGAATACAATATTGTAAATTGTGGTAAAAACACATTACTGATTGTTCCTAACAAGGTTAATACTGCTGTTGGTATTGTTTTTGCAATTGATAAAGTTCCCATTGCTGTTGAATCTATAAAAAGATTTGCTATTAGTAAATCTAGTCCACTCAATAACATTGTGCTTAAATTGTTTAATGAGTTCCATAAACCTGACTTTATTAATTCTATAACTGCCGATATTTTGAAATTTTTTATATTTACTTGTAATTCAGGTGCTAATTTTTTAGTTAAATACACATTTGCAATCATTACATATGCTGTATATATTATTGCAGATATGCTTATAAAATATATTTTTGGTTGAAATATACCAAATAATATTAATATAGCTATTATTTTTAATACATTTCCTATTATTTGTTGTATAGAGGATAGATATATCCTGTTTTTTACAAATGTTGCTATATTAAATACTGTGCTTAATAGTGTTATTATGAAATTAATAAATACTAAAGTAAATGTTATTTTAACATCTGTATTTAAGTATTCTGGTATATTTAGTAATTTATTTAAGTTAAATATCATTAGTACTAGTAATATTAATATTACTAGTGACATTATTATATTTGAAATAAAAACAGATGAAAAATATTCATTTGCCTTTTTTTCTTCTCCTCTATGTATTGCAATGGTAATAAATCTACTTGCCATTGAATTTAGTGCTACTGTGACTATTGTAGCATAACTTACAAAGTTATTGGCTAATCCTATAAATCCATATGCTTCATTTCCTAATTTTTCAACTAGAATTGGTGTTAATATTAGGCTTATTCCCATTTGTACAGCGAGTGCTATAATACTGGCTATTAAGTTAATTAGTAACCTTTTATTTTTTGATATAGCTTGTTCCATACTTCTCCCATCTTTTTAGTTTATATCTAATGCATTTTTTAAATATTCTATGCTTCTTTCTTTTTCTTTTTGTATTTTATTATTTGATTTTTTAAAATCTATTTCATATGCCTTTTTTAATTTTTCGTCTATATTATTTGTGCTGATATTTCTTTCTTCTAATCCTATTGTTTTTAGTAGTGTGGATCTTCTATAGTCTTTGTCTGCATTTATTGAATAAAATGGTTTGTTTAATATTGCAGAAAATATTGTGCCATGAAATGATGTTGTTAAAACTAGTTTTGCATTATTTAATAAATTAAGAAATTCAATTGGTCCTACTGCATATATTCTTTTAAATCTAGATAGAAGTTCATTTTTACCTGCATATCTTGTAGTAACAACTGGCATATTAGTTTTTCTTGATATTTCTTTAACTAAATTAATATCATCTTTGGCTTGTCCTAAAGAATAATATAATATATATTCTCCATTAACCATTCTTTCTTTTGGAATTATATTTTCCCAGTCCTTTTTATCTAATAGAATTGTTGGATCCATATGTATTTCAGGTTTTCTTCCTGTTAGATTATATATATTGTCATAACTTCCTTGTTCTCTTACAGAAAGACATTTATAGTCATTAATATATTTTTTTATTTTTTCCTTTTCTTCTTCTGAAAAATCAATTGGTTTTGGTCCAAAACTGGCTGCATATGAGATTTTTTTACCTTTTTTTATAAAACCTAAGTAATATGCCCAATCAAAGTCATATGCTCTTAAATTCCATAATTGGTCACTTCCACTAATATAATAATCAAAATCAAAATTTTCTTTTTCTAGTTCCTCAATGGAATTATATTCCTTAGTTACATTTAGTTTGTTATTTATAAAATCTTCAAATTTTTGATTTTTTATTTCATATGCCTTTTTATAGTCTCTCATAATAATGTTTCGTGTTATTTTTGATAATAGATTATTATCTCTATCTATAGAATACATATATTTTTGTCTTTCTGTTCTTAAATTTATTATTTTATATTCACAGTTTTGGTCACAAATATTTTTTACAGTTTCTTGCAAGGCATATGCCTGAAAGCTTGACCCATAATTATATGGTGAATGAAATGTTACAACTCCTATTTTTTTCATATCTTAAACTCTTGAAATATATTTTACAAATATATTTTCTCCTTTCATTTATTCTTTACTAATTCTTTTATTTTTCTTTTTAATTTATAATAATTAAAAAATAAGTTTCTATTTATATGTAATAAATTATATTCAAATTTTGTCATTGTACTAAGATTTTGAAATATTTTTTTCTTGTATTTCTTAAAATTATTTTTTAAAAATAAATATTCATTTAAAAATTCTGTTTTATTATATGTATTTATATCATTAATTAAGCATAGATTTTTGTGATAAATATATATATTTTTTATCCTATCTATATTTAATGTGTCTTGTAATTGTGGATATTTTTTTATCATGTATTTATATCTTTCTGTAACAAAATAGAATAAGTCTTCTGTAAGTTTTAAATCAATATTTCCTAGTATGCTATCTCCTCTTTGTAAGTAATAATATTCTATTTTATCAGTATATACAATTTTATTTGCTTTTTCAAATATTTTATGCATTACTGCTAAATCTTCCATCTTTCTACCTACTGGGAATTCTACATTATTTAGAATTTCTTTTTTATACAGTTTATTCCATGCATAACTTTTTATTTTGTTTTCTATTAATTTTTTTAATGCTTCTAATTTGGTGTATTCAATAATATTTTGTTTTTCTCTTAAATTATTTTCTATAGTTTCATTTTCTTTTACTTCTTTTAGGTTAACTATTGATATGTCTGAATTTGTTTTTGTCAGATTATCATATAAAACTTGATACATGTCTTTTTCTATATAATCATCACTATCTACAAATCCTATATATTTTCCTGTTGCGACTTTAAGTCCTGCATTTCTTGCATCTGAAAGTCCTCCATTTTTTTTGTGAATTACTTTTAT
>CALXHD010000083.1 GCA_944388015.1 uncultured Clostridia bacterium
GCTTCAATTTTTACATGCATTTTAATATATAAGTCTACATTTGGTATTAATAATGAATATGCATTTAACTCTCCAATTTGTCTGTTGGCTTCTGCCAATAGTTTGTCCAATTTAGTATCATCCCATCCCCAGTTATAGTTTATTTTACTAGGAATAAATGCTTTGTAATCATTCATTTTCACATATTCACCTGATTTATAATCTTCTAGTTTCATCACAATCCCTCCTTAAAAGTTTATGTTCTAAATACTCTGATTCTATATTTTTATAATTATTATGCCAATTTTTTATCATTTGTTTTTCTCTTTGAAATTCATCCAAGTTTACATACCTTTTCCTAACTTTTGTAATCCACTTTTCCTTATCCATTGAAAAAATCCTTCTATGAGCATGTTCTACAATTATAGTTTTAATTTTCATACTTAGTTCATAATTTAATTCAAATTGTATATCTTTCTCTCCAACTTTTGTGTAAATTATTTTTCTAGGTGAAATAGGGAATATTATTTCACTTCCTATATTATTCCATCCTCCTCCAAAATCATATGTATCATCAGCATAATAATTTAAACAAATTACTGGATCATCGCTAGTTGGTATATTTACTCTATCATCTAAATCAAGTATCTTCCATTCATGATTATGAAGAATTTTTATAGTTTCTTTCAACAAATGCTTCATCATATATAAATAATATGATTTTCCAATTATAGTTTCAATTTTTATTAATGCTTTCCCATTGTTTTCAATACCTGTGTCAACTATTTTTAAAGGAAACATTTTGTTATCATTATCATATTCTTTATTACTTGAATAACTCTTAAGTTTATCTACTGATATATTGTTTAATTCTTCTGCTAATTCTGTTACAGTCTGTTGAAAAGTACTTCCCATATCTTCTTTAGCTGTTTTTAACATTTTAGAAACAAAAGCTGGAGTTCTAACGATTTGACATCCTATATAATTTATAATTGCTCTCCAATCACTTATTGATAATTTCTCTCCTATTATTGCTTTTTTTAATGGTATACTTGCAGGAGTCTCAAACTCTTCATTTAAATATTTTTCTATTTCATCTACTTCTTCTTTTTCTTTTAAATTTATATAAAAATTTTGTAGACTAGCTATTGATTTTGTACTTTTTTCACTCCATAAGTCACAATTCTCATTTGGTACTAATAAATCATATGTCCATACTTTGTTATCCGAATT
Source organism: uncultured Clostridia bacterium (assembly GCA_944388015.1). Lineage (GTDB taxonomy): Bacteria > Bacillota > Clostridia > TANB77 > CAG-508 > CAG-269. Next base: position 1,213 of record CALXHD010000083.1, read on the forward strand.
TTTCCATGCCTCTAAATACATCTGTGCAACAAAATGATTGTTCCTACTTATATTATTCATCTTTTATATTCTCCATTTAAAATCTTTTGTTTATCCTTCAATATTTTTATAAGATATTCTATTGCCTCTTTTTTTGTAACTCCATATTTAGCCGTATTTAGTTCTTCCAAACCTATAATTAATTTTTCTAAGTTAGGGATATCCTTTTCATAAAATTCTCTAAGATTTGAAAAATTATATATTCTATCAATACAATATTTAAAGTGATATATATTTTTGCTATTAGATTTATTTATATTATTAATAATTTTATCTATATTTAGTTTAGCCAAAAACATTTTATCTCCTAAAAAAATGTCCTTTTTCTCGTAACAATAGTCATTTAATTCAATTCCCCAGTCCATATTATTAATAATTTCTTTTAACTCTATTTCTTCTTTTTCTTTTCCTTTTTGGTCTATGGCCTCTTTCAAAATCTTAGTATTTTTATTATAAATCTCTGCAACTTCTGATTTTTCTATCATAGTATGCCAATCTATATATTCTGCATTATTTTCTAATATCTGTTCTTTCATTATAGTTATTAATTGCTCAATTTTTTCTACTTGAAAATTTAAATTTTCTATACTTGAAAATGTTTTTATCATTTTAGGAAATAATTTTACTGAATATTCACCATTCCTTAAATTCTTTTCAATTAAATTTAAATATTCTATTATTTCTTGATCCTCTAATTCCCAATATATAGATAATTTATAATATGGATCATTTTCATCATTGATTTGGTAACTTTCGGCTTCTAAATAACCTTTTATAGATTTTTCTACATAATCTTGATTAATAATTCCTTGTTTTATATACATGTCCACAAATCTAAATCCAGTAATATAATCTAAATATGACACATATCCATCCCCTTTTAATGTAATAGTATCAAACTCAACATCCTTATCCCAATTATATATTTTACCAGTAGTCTTAAACATAACACAATCATCTATTATATATAATATTAGCTTATCATAAATCATTTCTTTATCTTTTTCTTTTATATCTATTGTATTTAATATTATACCAATCTCATTTATAACTTCTATAATAAATTTAACCGTTCTAATATTAGTACAATTATTATACTCTAATCTTTCTATAATATATTGTCTTTTTTTATTTAATAGATTCTTTATATTTTCATCTATATCGTCACTATTTATTAGACTATTGAAAATTTCTGTTATGTTTGGTCTGTAATATATTGTTTTACCTATTAATTTTTCTTTTATTATTTTATATAATTCTCCGTTTTTAAAAATTCTGCGTGCTCTTTCTACAATATTATTTATATCATTTTCTACTTTCTTTTTTTCTCCAAAAATATCTTTGATTTCTGGGTCATTATAATTTATATCTTTATTCATAGCAGCTATTAACTTTAATTCATAATTCTTATCATAGTTTAATTTACCAATTTCTTTTTCATTAGCTACGATAATTACCTTAATATTATTATGTTCTACTAAATTATTTATATAACCTAAACACAAATTTATATCTATATTACATCTTTCTAAATCATCAAATATAATAACATTATTTTCTAACTGAATAAATTGTTCTAATACTTCTGTTATCTTTGAATAGTCAATATCTGGATTTAAGAATTGAGTAATATTGATTGGTGCACTAATCCATTTATTATTTTTCTCCCCTAATAAACTTATATATATTGATTTTGATATTTCTTTAACATCTTCAATACCGTATAAAGATATATATATTGGTTTTTTATTTTTAAATTTAACAGTTTTATTTTTCAATTTAAAAATCTTATTTTTTTCTTTTTTCTCATTTTTATAATCTTTTTTTAATAGAGGTATTAATTTTTCTCTAATAAAATATGTCTTTCCTGTTCCCCATTCCCCATCTAATAAAATAGCATAATTAGTTTCATTTTTACTTATATATTTTTTTATTGTTTTTAATATTTGTTCCTCTGTTAACATTAAATCCTTATATTGTAATTGCTGCATATTTTTTACTCCTTATTTTCCCTTTATCTATATTTTAATTGGTGTATAATCAATCACATCACAAGACACACATATATGATTATTTTTATTAAATCTTTCATCCAGTAGCTTGTTATGTATATGTCCAAAAACATTAATATAATTTTCTTCTACTTCAATTGGTTCATGTGTTAAAATTAAATTGCCTAAAACTAATTTCTTTTTATACACTTCACTAAAACCAACTTTTTTCCATCCATTTATCCCTCTTTTATAATCATGGTTTCCTCTTATTAATATTTTAGTACCATTTAATCTACCAACTAATTCTTTCAATTCATCTGTGCTACCAAGTCCGACATCTCCTAAATGATAGACAATATCATCTTTAGTAACAACGGAATTCCATTTATTTACTATGTATTCATTCATCTGTTTCGAATTTTTCAATGGTCTATTGCAATATTTAATTATATTTTCATGATAAAAATGTGTATCTGCTATAAAGTATATCATGACATCCTCCTATCATTTTATAGTATAATTTTTATTCATGTGAGAACATTTGTATTGTATCATGTTTCGTAATAACATTCAATGTTTTTAGCAAAATTTGTAAAATTTTATTGATAATACATATAAATTATATTATAATAGTTTTACATTTGTTGTTGCACACTTCTAAAGTGTGGAGTTCGTTTCATCTTTTACAAAGATGCTTAAAAGCCTTCTATCAAAAGAAGGCTTTATATTTTTTAACCGTATCGAATTAAACACGGTTATATTTTATTAAATTACAAATAACTAACTATATCTTCAAATGTATCATATCCACTTTCACTATTGATGTGTCCTGCATTAGGAATAAAAACTTGTTCCGTTGCTATCTTATCTGCAAATTCTTTTTCTACTTCATATTTTACATATGGATCATTATCTGAATAAAAACAAATTATTTCATTTGCATATTGTTTCACATCTTCTAAATTGTCAAAATACATTGATTTATTAACTGCATCATCATCTTCATTTATTCCTAGATAATTATTAAATCCACATACAAATATTAATTTTTTAACTTTTACTTTGTTTTGGGTTAAAAATTTTGATATAAATACTGGTGCAATGCTATGACCTATAATTGTAGTATTCTCATTGATTAATCCTAAATCTAAATAATATTTAAGTAATCTACTCCAATTTTCATAATTTTGATATCCTACACCAATAGGAAAATCTGGTACATATACTTGTTTTCCTTCATCTTCTATAAAATCATGTAACCATCCTATCCAATTTGAATATGGACTACTAAATGAGCCATGTATTATAAAATAATTTTCCATTTACATTTCCTCCTCTATCAAGTATCTCATTTTATAATGATATTTACACCCTATCTTCCTAGTTCATTTTCATATTCACTTTTATATTGTTCATACTTAGTTTTTGCTCTTGGCAATCCTTCGTCTACTGCCATTTTTAAGTAATATTCTGATAATTTCAAGTTTTTTTCTGTTCCAACTCCGTTATAATAAAAATTCGCTCCTAAATCATAAATTGCTGGAAGATGCCCTTGCATTGCACAATCATGTATTAATTGAAATGCCTTCTTTTCATCTCTTTCAACATTTCCAAATCCAAAATAGTAATAAGCTCCTAAGCAAAATTTTGAAAATGCTTGTTTTCTTGGATTTTGTTCTTCCTCATTTATAAGTTCTAATAGTGGTCTATATGCCTCTACATGTATTTGTTTTGCTTTTTCCTTATCTTGTTCTACTCCATCTCCAAAATAATAGCAAGCACCAACTCCATAGGCTGAGCAAGGATCTCCTAACTCTTTTCCTTTTCTATACCAGTACATTGCTTTTTCAAAACTTTGCTCTGCTCCATTTTCTTCACTATCATAACTTCTTCCTAAAATATAGCACGCAAATTTATCACCATTTTCAGCTTTTTTCTTACATCGTTTAAATCAAATATTATTGGTTTTATAGTATTACTCATTATCCTCTTCTCCTAATTTTTTTAACAAAATATACCTTTTTATATTTTCATCTTTTTGATACCAAGTTTGTTCTTCATAACCTAAATCTTTTAAATTTCTTAAACTATAAACATTCTCAAATGTAACTTCTGCAATTATATTACTTATTCCTTTTTCTCTAGCTTTTTCTTCAAGATACTTTACTAATATTTTTTGTAGTCCATAGCCTCTATATTCTGGTAAAACAATAACTCCATCTATATCAGCACAATTACCTTTAATATTCGGAATCATTTGTTTTAATTCTTTCATTCTATTTGAAACCGATAAGAAAATCCATGCAATCATTTTATTATCTATAAAAGCACCATATATCTCACCATCATTGATAGGGTCATTAACTATTCTTAAATATGTATTTTTTTTAAAAGGTAAAAAATATCCTTTTTCTTCTTCTTTAAAATTATCAATTACAATATTTTGAATATTATATATTAAATCCACATCATTAGCATTACATTTTCTTATCTTTATGTTTTTATTTGTAATATATCTAAAAAGATATTTATATTCTTCTTCGTGTATTAGTAATCCTTCTATTTTTTCTTCCACCATTTTTTCTAAATCTTTGTAAAAAATATATTTAACTTCTGATACTTCATTATCTTCAAAAATATATTCTTCTATCTCTTTATTACAGTTTAATAAATATACATATTGAAATTCCAT
>CALXHD010000084.1 GCA_944388015.1 uncultured Clostridia bacterium
AGAGAACCTTTTTTGATGATAGACGAAGTAGAAGAATATATACCAGGAGAAAGTTGTATAGCATATAAAAATGTTAATGAAGAAGAATGGTATTTTAAAGGACATTTTCCAGGAAATCCAATTATGCCTGGAGTTCTAATTACAGAAAGCCTAGCACAAGCTGGTGCAGTTGCTATATTATCTTTAGAAGAAAATAAAGGCAAAAATGCACTATTTGGTGGAATTGATAAAATGAAATTTAAAAAAATGGTAGTACCAGGAGATAAACTTAAACTAGAAGTACATATTATAAAAAGAAAAGGACCAATAGGCGTTGGTGAAGCAATAGCAACAGTAGATGGAAAAATAGCAGCTAAAGGAGAACTGACATTTGCTGTAGTATAAATGGAGGGGAATTACATGAATAAAATTTTAATTGCAAACAGAGGAGAAATTGCAGTTCGTATTATAAGAGCATGTAAAGAAATGAATATAAAAACAGTTGCAATTTATTCAGAGGCTGATAAAGATTGTTTACATACAAGATTAGCAGATGAAGCAATATGTGTAGGACCTGCTAGTTCTAATAAAAGTTATTTGAACTTAAAAAATATTATAGAATCAGCAAAAATTACAGGAGCAGATGGAATCCATCCAGGATATGGATTTTTAGCAGAAAATAGTGATTTTGCAAAAATATGTGAAGAATCTAACTTAAAATTTATAGGACCATCATATAAAATTATAGATAAAATGGGAAATAAATCAAATGCAAAAGAAATGATGAGAAAAGCAGGAATTCCTGTTATCCCAGGTTCTGATGGTAAAATAAACAGCCTAAAAGAAGCACTAGATATTGCAGAAACAATAGGATATCCTGTTATGTTAAAAGCCTCAGCTGGAGGAGGAGGAAAAGGAATCCGTATAGCAAATAATGAAACAGAATTAGAAGAAAATTATAATATTGTAAAACAAGAAGCTAAAGCAGCATTTTTCGACGATGAAATTTATATGGAAAAATTTGTTGAAAATCCTAGACATATTGAAGTTCAAATTCTAGCAGATGAATATGGAAATGTTGTATATCTTGGAGAAAGAGATTGCACAATTCAAAGAAAACATCAAAAAATATTAGAAGAAGGACCATCTATTGTACTTAGTGCCGAATTAAGAAATAAAATTGGAGAAACAGCTGTAAATGCTGCAAAAGTTGCAGGATATACAAATGCAGGAACTGTAGAATTTTTAGTAGATAAAAATGGAAATTTTTATTTTATGGAAATGAATACTAGAATTCAAGTTGAACATCCAATAACAGAAGAAAACACAGGAATTGATTTAATTAAAGAACAAATTAGAGTATCTGCAGGAGAAAAATTAAGATTTAATCAAAATGACATAAAAATCCAAGGACATTCTATGGAATGCAGAATTAATGCAGAAAATCCAAGTAAAGGATTTAGACCTGCACCTGGTAAAATTACAGGTTTGAATCTACCAGGAGGAAATGGAATTCGTATAGATACTTTTATTTATGAAGGATATACAATTCCAGCAAATTATGATTCTATGTTAATGAAATTAATAGCTCATGGAACAAATAGAAATGAAACAATTGCAAAAATGAAAAGAGCATTAGAAGAATTGGTAATAGATGGTATAGATACTAATATTGATTTTTTACTTGATATTATGAAGAATTCAAATTTTATAAGAGGAAATTATGATACATCATTTATTGAAAAGGAAATCTTAGGATAGGAGTGTTTAATTAGTGATAGTAGATAAAATAAAAAAGCGTGAAACTAAAAATATAAGACCAACCAATAAAGTTGATATCCCAGTTGGGAAATGGATTAAATGCGAAGCTTGCAAAGAAATTTTATATAAAGAAAATGTAAAAGAAAACAATAGTGTATGTCCTTTATGTGGTCATTCTTTTAGATTATCTAGTAGAAGAAGAATAGACCAAATTATAGATAAAGACACTTTTAAAGAATTTAAGTTAAATATTGATACAGTTAATCCTTTAGGATTAGAAGATTATGAACACAAAATGAAACAATTAAGACAAAAAACAAAAATTGAAGAGGCAGTTAAATGTGGAATTGGAGAAATTAATTCTATAAAAGTTGTTATTTGTGTAATGGATAGTAACTTTTTAATGGGAAGTATGGGAAGTGTAGTTGGAGAAAAACTAACATATTCTATAGAAAAGGCTATTGAATTAAAACTACCACTTATAATCTTTTGTGCTTCAGGAGGAGCTAGAATGCAAGAAGGCATTATATCTTTAATGCAAATGGCAAAAGTAACAGAGGCTTTAGCAAAATTTGATGAAGCAGGCTTATTATATATATCTGTTTTAACAGATCCTACATATGGCGGAGTAACTGCTAGTTTTGCTATGTTAGGAGATATAATTTTAGCAGAACCAGGTGCAATGATAGGATTTGCTGGGCAAAGAGTAATAAAACAAACAATTGGTGAAGATTTACCTTCAGGTTTTCAAACTTCAGAATTCTTATTAGAACATGGATTTATTGACAAAATTATAGAAAGAGGAATGTTAAAAGATACATTATCAAATTTGATTAAACTAAATACCGGTGATGGGGGTGAAAAATAATGGAGCTTTCAGCATGGGAAAAAGTAGAAATTGCAAGAAATCCTAATAGAAAAACAGCTTTAGATTATATAGGTGTAATTTTTGATGAATTCATAGAATTACATGGTGATAGACTATATAGTGATGATCCTGCAACTGTATGTGGATTAGGTAGAATCGGAAAACAAAATTTTACAATAATAGCACAGCAAAAAGGTAGAGACACAAAAGAAAATATGAAAAGAAATTTTGGTATGCCTAATCCAGAAAGTTATCGAAAAGCAGTAAGATTAATGAAACAAGCAGAAAAGTTCAAAAGACCAGTAGTAACTTTTATTGATACAAAAGGGGCATATCCAGGTATTGGAGCAGAAGAGAGAGGTCAAGGTGAAGCTATTGCGAGAAGTATGTTTGAAATGTCAAAATTAACAGTTCCAATAATTAGTGTTGTTATTGGAGAAGGTTCTAGTGGAGGAGCTTTAGCAATCAGTATAGCAAACAAAATAATAATGTTAGAAAATGCAATTTTCTCTATATTATCACCAGAAGGCTATGCAAGTATTTTATGGAAAGATTCAAGTAAGGCAAAAGAAGCAGCAGAAAAAATGAAGTTAACTGCAAAAGACTTATATGATTTCCACATTATTGATAAAATAATAGAAGAGAAAGATTTTTCTTTTGAAAAAATAGCAGATAATTTAAAAGAAGAAATTTTAACTGAATTAGAAGATTTAAAAAAATTAAATAAAAAAGAAATAGTAGAAAAAAGATATCAAAAATTTAGAAATATTGGTGAATATAAAGAGCTTGAAAATATTGAGAGTTCTAACTAAATTATTATAGTGATATATGGTTATTTAACATATCACAGCAAAGAAAATATTCAGCAGTGAATTATAAGATTTAAAGGGAGGAATAAAATATGCTTTTAAAAGGGAAAAAAATTGTTATTATGGGAATTCGTAATAAATGGAGTATTGCATTTGGAATTGCAAAATCAGCTTACGAAAATGGAGCAGAATTAATTTTTACATATAAAGGAGAAGAATGTAAAGATAAAATTGAACAATTAGTTTCAGAATTTAAAGGTTCAAAAATTTATTTATGTGATAATGCTTCAGAAGATGAAGATGTTAAACAAACATTTGAAAAAATTAAACAAGAAAATGGAAAAGTAGATGGTATTGTCCATGCAATAGCACATGCAAATACAGAAGATTTGCACAATGATTTCATTATGACAAGTAGAGAAGGATATGCACATGCAGTTGATGTAAGCAGTTATTCTTTTGTATTAGCTACAAGAGTAGCTAAAGAGTTAGATATGCTAAATGAAGGAGCAAGTTTAGTAACTTTAACTTATTATGGCTCAACAAAAGTTATAGAAAATTATAATGTAATGGGAGTTGCTAAAGCAGCATTAGAGACAAGTGTAAGATATTTAGCTGATAATTTAGGTAAAGATGGAATTAGAGTAAATGCTGTTTCAGCAGGACCAATAAAGACTTTATCTGCTAAAGGTATTAAAGATTTTAACTCTATATTAGATGTTATAGAAGAAAAATCACCTATGCGTAAAAACGTTACAATTACACAAGTAGGAGATGTTACAACATTTTTATTAAGTTCTATGTCAGAAGCCATTACTGGACAGATTTTATATGCAGATAATGGATATAATATTATGGGAGTATAAGATTTATTATGTGAAAAAGCCCAAAAGGATATATAGAGATCCTTTTGGGCTTTAATATTAGTGCGACAGGCATGTCGTTTAGCTAATCTGTGAAAGTCCGAAGTGGAGGTGATATCGCCAACCACATAGAGAAGCACAAGCTATCCATCGTGAGGTGGAAGTGGAAGAAGAATGTTATGCTATTAAATAAAGAATCTGATGTAGTAAAATCTGAAACGGAAAATATTAAGAATCTAATTTATACAATCAGAGGAAAACAAGTAATGTTAGATAGTGATGTAGCTATGTTATATCATTATAAAACAAAATATATTAATTTAGCTGTAAGAAGAAATAAAGAAAGATTTCCAGAAAATTTTTGTTTTCAATTAACAGAGAATGAGACAGAAAACTTGAGGTTGCAAATTGCAACCTCAAGTTTGGAAAAAGAAAAATATGGAGGCAGAAGAACATTACCGTATGTATTTACAGAACAGGGAATTGCAATGCTTTCAGGATTGCTAAGAAATCAAGTAGCAATACAAGTAAGTATTAGTATTATGAATGCCTTTGTTGAAATGCGAAAATTTATTGGAAGAAATGGACAAGTATTTGAAAGACTAACAAATGTAGAATATAAAATATTGGAACAAAACAAAATGTTAACAGAGCATGAAAAAAAGTTTGAAAAAGTTTTTGATGAACTTCAAAAAAATGAAAAAATAGAATTTAAACAAAGCATATTTTTTGATGGACAAATTTATGATGCATATAGTTTAATTATAGATATTATAAAGAAAGCAAAACAAAAAGTATTAATTATTGATAATTACATAGATGATAGTATTTTGAAAATGTTATCAAAGAAAAATAAAAATGTAGAAGTTGTGATTTTGACTTCGCAAAATAGTAATTTGAATAAATTAGATATAAATAAATTTAATAAACAATATCCAACCTTAAAAGTAGCAATGACGAATAAGTTTCATGATAGATTTATCGTAATAGATAATAAAGAACTGTATCATATAGGAGCATCATTAAAAGATTTAGGAAAGAAATGTTTTGCAATTTCTAAGATAGAAGATGATGAATATATAGAGAAAATAATCAATTATAGTTGAAAAAAATATAGATTATGTTAGCATATAAATATATTCTTTTGAAAATTCCTGTCTTTTTCGTATATTTGATTTTTTTATAATAATTGATATAATAAAGAAAATAAAATAAGAGGTAATAACAATGGATTCTTTATATGGATTAACCTATATTCCAGTAGATATGGATAATTTAGAATTAGCATTTAAAATACAAAAAGAAATATGGACATCAGATCCAGATTATAACGATTTGCTTGATAAAGTCCAAAATAGAGCTGATAATAATTGTTCGTTTTTAGTTTATCATGATAATACTTTAATTGGAATAACTGGAGTTGATTTTTACAAAAAATATGAAGATTCAATATGGCTTGACTGGTTTGCAATTTTACCAGAATTTCGCAGAAAAGGTTATGGTAGGAAAGTATTATTAGACACTATTGAATAT
>CALXHD010000085.1 GCA_944388015.1 uncultured Clostridia bacterium
TATTTGGCAGAATTGAGAGAAAAATATATTATGGATCAAAAAGCAACTGAAGCTGCTGGATATGATAAAGGTCTAAAGACTGGATTAAAGCAAGGAATACAACAAGGACTACAGCAAGGTCTAAAACAGGGTATGCAAAAAGAAAAAATAGAAAATGCTAAAAAAATGTTAGATGAAAAAATTGATATAAATACCATTAGTAGAATAACTGGATTATCAATCCAAGAGTTAAAAAATCTATAAATTTATTATTAATTTGAAATATAAGTACTCCTAAATTTAATAAAAATACAATTAAATTTAGGAGTTAATTTTTATTTATTTAAATAAACAATTCTATCACTTTTGTTCTCTAATTATTACATATTTATAATATATCTTTAAAATATTTTTTCAAATTTTTCTTAAAAATTTCTTCTGTATCATTCGCAAATCTTATAACTTTTATATTTTTTGTATTTTTTTCAACTTCATCAGCCATCTTCAAATATTCTCTCTGTTGCAATATACTACTTTCAGCTTCAAACTTTTGATACTGATGTTTATCTCTTTTTATTCTTCTATTATATAAACTTTCATCCTCTAAATATAGCATCATTAAATAGATATCATAATTTTCTATATTTTTCAGATTATCCAATCTATTTAATAAATGATTATATGCATCTGTAAAATCATATTTTTGGTAACCTAGTCTTGAATATATTTCATTTGAAAAAAAAGTTCTATCAAATATCATATTAATATCAGAACATGCCTCTATATAGTCTATCAATTTATCATATTTTAGTTTAATCTTTTGCTTTCCCTTTTCTGTTCTATCTTTTATTCCAGATAATCTATATAAATCTGTTCCTGAAATATGTTCTCTTAGATAATTGGTTACTGTTGTTTTTCCTGCACCTTGTGGACCTTCTGCAATTATAATTACATCTTTCATTTTTCATCACCATTTCTTAATTATTTTGTTCAAATATATTATTAAATTCTGTTTCATTTATTTTTTCTTTTTGTAACAATGTTTGTGCAATTAAATCTAATTTATCTCTATGTTCAATCAACATTTTTTGAGCTTGTGCATATGCTGTATCTATTAAATCTTTAACTTCTTCACCTATTTTATCTCCAATATTCTCGCCAAATAGCTGAATTTCATATGGTTCTTTTCCTTGAAAATCTATTGGACCTAATGTGTCACTCATACCATATTTAGTAACCATATCTCTTGCTATTTTTGTTGCAACTTCAATATCATTACTTGCTCCTGTTGATATATCATTTAATACAAGTTTTTCTGCTGCTCTTCCTCCAAGTAGTGCTATTAATTTTTCTTTCATTTCTGTTTTTGATACATAATATTTATCTTCATCTGATTTATACATTGTATATCCACCAGCAACACCTCTTGGAATAATTGATACTTCTTTTATATTTGATTGTGTAGGTAAATATCTACTAACTACTGCATGGCCTGCCTCATGATATGCTGTTAATTTTTTGTCTTTGTCTGAAATAACCCTTGCCTTTTTTTCTAATCCAACTGTTACTTTTTTGACTGCTTCTTCTATATCATCATTTTCTATTTCTTCATGTCTATTAATTGTTGCAATTATTGCTGCCTCATTCAATATATTTGCTAATTCAGCACCAGTAAATCCTGCTGTATCCTCTGCTATACTTTCTAAATTTACATTATCTGATAATTTCTTATCTTTAGCATGTATTTTTAATATTTCCAATCTACCCTTTATATCTGGTGATGGTATTGTTACTTGTCTATCAAATCTACCTGGTCTTAGTAAAGCTTTGTCAAGCATTTCAGGTCTATTTGTAGCAGCCAAAACAATTATTGTTTCTTCTGAACTAAATCCATCCATTTCAACTAATAATTGATTCAATGTTTGATTATTTTCTGTTTCCGCTCCACTATTTGATGTTCTTCTTGCTCCTATTGCATCTATTTCATCTATAAATACTATACAAGGTGCCATTTTTCTTGCTTTTTCAAATAATTTTCTAACTCTTGAAGCACCTAAACCTGCGAACATTTCAATAAATTCTGATCCACTCATAGAAATAAATGGTACATTTGCTTCACCTGCTATAGCCTTTGCTATTAAAGTTTTTCCTGTTCCTGGTTTTCCATATAAAAGTACTCCTCTAGGCACTTTTGCACCCATTTTTGTGAATTTTTGTGGTGTTTTTAAAAAATCTACTATTTCAATTAATTCTTGTTTTTCTTCATCTAAACCTGCAACATCGTCAAATCTGACCTTTGTTTTTCTTTCTGTCTCTTCATATACCTTTCCTTTTTCTCCTAAACCTTGCATTTTAAATATCATTACAAATAATGCAATCATTATAAATGTAGGTAATAAACTAAATATTGTTGATCCTATTGTAGCAAATACACTTTTTGGCTTCTGAACTAACTCTATTTCATTTCCTTCTGCTACTTTTTGTTGTACCAATTCTATAAAAGCTTGAGTATTTGGTACAATTGTTGTTTTTTCCTCCTCCACATTTTTCATTTTTACTTTTACAGTTGTACTTCCCACAGACATTTCTATTTTCTCTATATTTCCATAATTCATTTCTTTTATTAAATCTGTATATGGTAATTCTTTTTCATTTTTATCTTTATTTTGATTAATATATATAACTGTTATAGCTAAAGCTATTAGAGCTATTACAAATATAATTATTAGCCCCATCAGTAGCTTTTTTTCCTTTTTGTCTTTTTCATCTTTTTTCATTTTCTAATATCATTCCTTTCAAACCAAATTAGCTATTTCCTTCAGGTGCTACTCCTCCATTGTCTTTTTTCTTATCTTCATCTTTTTTTTCTTCTTTTTCTTCTTTATCCTCTTTGTTTGGTTCTTTATTTTCCTGATTATCTTTGTTTTCTTCTGTATTCTCTTTTGTAACCTGTTTTTCTACTTCTGCAATTTTAATAAGTTCTTGTTGTTTTTTTATAAAATCAGCTTTTATCATAAATATTGCTGCAAATAAATAGATTACTGCTACAGAAATATACATTACATCAAAATACTCAATATTAAAGCTTGTAAATATATTTACTATAACATATATTATATTTAATAACATTGATAGTGTTATAGAATAAACTGACATATTAAACAATGCAACATAACGCATTTTTATTCTCGTAAACAAGCTTGCTAAATATCCAAATACACTTATTAATAAAACATTTACCAATGTATTTAAGAAATATATTATAAATGCATATATAAGTAGAGCTATAAATAGGCTAATATACAAGCTTATCATTTGCATTCCTCTTGCATAATTTATTATATCTTGCTTTTCAAACCTTGTTATTCCCATCTGTCCTAACATTTGAGGATACTCATATGTGGTTGTACCTAGTACTAGCTGATTTTTTATTAGTATTTTATCTTTTAAGATTATTATTCCATTTCCAACTTCTTCTATTTCCTTTGTATATTGATTTATTTTCTCTTGATCTTCAGTTTTTGTATCTATTATTATCTTTCCCGCATATTCATTTTCTTCTATAATAATTGGATCATCTGCTTGCACGTCCAAAATTCCTTCTTGATAAGAAAAGTTAGGAAAATTGTTTTCTATATAATTTACAGCTTCATTTACTGCTTTGCTTATCTGATAAACCATGCCTACACATATAACTATTGCTAAAATTGCAACTAATTTAATTAAATAATTAATTGCCTTAGGAAATCCTAGAGTAGCAAGTTCAGGGTATTTTTCTATATTTATAATTGACATTTTAGCTTTTTTAAAAAATCCTTTTTTAACATTTATTTCTTCTGAATTTTTATCTTGATTGCTATCCATTATTTATTAACCTCCAATTCTTAAAACTATATCTTAGGTTTAAAAAACTTAAAATTAGACTTTTTGTATTATATATATTCCCTTTGTATATTTGGATTAACCAAAATATTATTTATATTAAATTTCGCTTTATCTCCTATTTTTATATCTTTTCCTGTAATATCTGCAATTACGTGAAATGTTCCTATTCTTCCTAGAATTTTGCATTTTTGTTCTGCTATATCAACATATAATTCTTGTTTTTTAAATGCATTTTTTGTAGCTCTTACAATTGTCCTTAATTTATCTATTGGTCTAAACGTATCTTGTCCTAATTCTATGTTTATTCCATTAATATACCCACTTGGTATAATTGCTATTTTAGTTTCTTTTTTTGTTTTATATATATTTGAATACCCTATATTAAATTTAGAAGGCAATGTTTTTATTTCTGTTACCTGTGATTCCAATTTAGCAATTCTTTTTAGTCCCAAATTGTTTTGGAATGACAATCTACCTGTAAATGCTGACCCTATTCTTACAGCATTTAGGTGCATTTGTGGGAATTTTACAAATGCAGACGAATTGCATACATGTAAGATTCCTGTGTCTATGTTATTCATTTTTAATACTTCTATACAATCAATAAATCTTTGAAATTGCAATTTTGTATATTTATCATCATAAAACGCATTTGAAAAGTGTGTAAACGTACCTTCTATTTGAATATTGCTATCCAACAATTTGATTGTTTCTATCATCTCGTCTCTATTTGAATAGATAAAACCATATCTTCCAAAGCCTGTATCTATTTTTATATGTGCTTTTATTTTCTTATTTTGTTCTTTTGCAATTTCGTTTACAATATTAGCTGATTCTCTTGACCCTATTGTTATTATTATATCATTTTGTACCAATTCTTCTATTTCTTCTTTTATAGCTGTTGATGAAAGCATTAATAACTTTTGTTTAAACCCTAAATTTCTAAATTCTAGTGCTTCTTCTACTGTAGATACTGCAAAAAAATCAAATCCTTGGTCTATCATAAATTGTGTATATTGTTTTAAATCTAATCCATAAGCATTTGCCTTTATTACAACAATTATTTTTACAGGATTGCCATTATCATCAGGTGAATTTATTTTACTATGTTCTTTTATTTTTTTTATGTTGTGAACTAGGTCTTGTTTATCAATTATTACTTTATTCATTTTTTAACACATTCCTTTCAAAAATGCACAACCTATAATATTATTTTTTTCCTTTACCTCTCATTTTAAGTTGTCTAATATTTCTAAACAATTTTTCAGAAAATTTATATAATTTATATGTTAGTGGTTTGTACGGAATGTAAATTTCTCCTAAAAATTCTGTAAATTTTCCTCCAAAACCTTTTTTAAACCTGTATAATCCATATTGTGGGTGACTCTCATCTACAATTCCTGAAACTCCTCTAAAATCATATATATCATCATGTCTTGCTATTGCCATTTTTATCATTTCCCATTGTAATAAATAATTTGGCATTAAATTTCTATGTTCATTACTACTTGCGCCATATAAATACCATGTTTTATTTCCATAAAATATTGGTATTACACCTGATATTGGTTTTCCATCATAATATGCCATTAATAGTTTCATATGTTTTGGTGCCATATTATCATACATCTTTTCAAAATATTCAAGTGGTCTTATTATAAATCCGTCTCTTGCTCCTGTTTCTACCATTATTTTATGAAATTCTTTTAAGTCTTCTCTAGTTCCTTCTTTTACTGTAACCCCTTTTCTAGAAGCTAAACGTATATTATATCTCCATTTTTGATGAAAACCAGCCATAACTTCTTCTTCTGTTTTTCCTTTTATATCTAATCTAAAAACATATCTTGGTTGAATTTCATCCATAAAATCCTTTGCATCATCTTTTAT
>CALXHD010000086.1 GCA_944388015.1 uncultured Clostridia bacterium
TAAATTATACTCCCACAAAGTTCTAAAACTATTTATTTTAAATAATTTTAGAATTTCGTGGGAGTAATTTTTGGAGCCTTTAACGGGAATCGAACCCGTGACCTCAGCCTTACCAAGGCTGCACTCTACCAACTGAGCTATAAAGGCATTTTAAATTACTGATGCTACAATATATTTACTGCATCAGCAATTTTTTATATGTTAGGAAAGTCATACTGACTTTCTTTTGAAAATAAAATTTTATTTTCACTATAAATCCAATAATTGTTTATTTGCTTTTTTGCGTATTCTTTGTATTGCATTATCCACAGATTTGACTGGTGCATCTACCTTTCTTGCTATGGTTTCATAACTTTCACCTTTAATAAATCTGTCTAAAACTTTTCTTTCAAAGTCACTTAAAGAATTATCAAGAGCATTTTGAATTTCTTTATAGTATTCCTTTTTCATCATTGTGTCTAATGGATCTTCTACTGTTTTATCGTCATATATTTCAATTAACTGTATGTTATTGTCATCTTCATTAGTATATGCTGATACATTAAGTGATACACATGAATTAAGTGGTATATGTTTTTGCCTGTTAGATGTCTTTATTGCTGTAATTAACTGTCTTTCTATACACATATTTGCAAATGTTTTAAAAGTGTTTTGTTTTTCTGTATCATAATTTTTTATTGCTTTATATAAACCTATCATTCCTTCTTGTATAATATCTTCTTTTTCTGCCCCTATAATAAAATATCTACTTACTTTATTTTGTACAAGATTTTTATATTTATTTAATAAATAAGTTAATGCTTGCTCATTTCCCTGTCTTATTTGAGATATTATTTCTTCATCTGTTAAATTTATAAATTTATCTGTTGTATAATATATATTTTCATTCTGCATTTGTCTTAAATACCTCCAACTTATTTTAATGCTTCCTCAAAAAGTTTCCATACCTCATCTGTCTCCATTCCTTTTTCCCATGAAGCTATACCACCTAGCTTATATTTAGAAATCAAGTCAGTTTTAGCTTTTAGTGATGTTAAATCTTCTATCCACATTTTTTTTGTATTTCCATCTTCACTGTATTCAACATAATATTGTTGCAAATCTTCATCCCATTTTCTTTCTACATCACTTGGAATAGTATCATCTATATCTTTCATTGATACAACAACTTGATCTATTAAATTTCCATTGCTATCTTCTGTCCATAATCTTGTATATAATGGCACTGCTAATACAATTTTATCACTTTCTATTTCTTCTGTTTCTAAGAATTTTTTTAGGCTCAATTCGACCCAGTCAAGCCCTGCTGTTGTTCCTGCTTTTGTGCTTGATGCTCCATACTCGTCATATCCCATAAATATTATATAATCTGCTACATCTCCTATTACATGTCTATCAAAGCATAATGACCATGTATCTGATCCATCTGGTGCTGTTACATCTACTGAAAGCACAAGTCCTAGCTCTTTCATTCTCGGCATTAACTCAATTATAAATCTTGAATATAAGTCCTTGTCTTCCTTTTTCATATTTTCAAAATCTAAATTAATTCCATCTAATTTATACTCTATACATAAGTTTACAATTTGTTCTATAACTTCTTTTCTTTTTTCATAACTATTCATTACTCTTGATGTTGCACTAAGCATTCCATCTCCTGAATTTTGTACCATTGGCCATACTTTGCAATTGTTACTATGTGCCCAATCTAAATATGCTTGTCCTCTTGTTCCTATATTTTCTTCTATTACTCCTTCTGTATTCATATTGAAAAATGCTGGTGATACAACGTTAACTCCATCTATTTTTGTACCAGTTCTATCAGGTGCTGTTGCTACTTGTGAATAATAATCCCAAACTAAATTTACTTTTCCTTCTATTTGTTTTTCTTCTTCCATATCTTGTCTTACTGTAACTTTATTTGATATTTTATTTGAATTTACATATCCTAATTTTCCGTTTTCAGTGCGTATTCTTGCTTTTCCGTTTTCTTCAGATATTAAATAACATAGTTCTCCTTTTTTTATTCTATCTACTGTTTTTGCTATGAAATTTGTTGAAGATTTTACAGATACATTTGCATTTACTACTGCTTTTACTTGTCCTCTTGAAAGTGAGTCTATTACCAATACTTTAGTATCAGGCTTATAGCTTATTTCAATATCATATACATCTGTCAGTTCTTCTATTGGTAGATATATAGTGTCTCCTTCTTTTATTGCATGTGCTTGTGTAGTTTTATCTGTTCCATTTATATTTATAATATTTTGGTCAAATCCTATTTCTGCTATTTTCTTGTTATATGTTGTTATTATTTTTTGTGTTTCATTTTCTTCATATATGTATTTATCAAAGAAGTTTCCTAAGTCTTGTTTTGATATATATATTTCCCCTTCTTTAATTAATATTTCTTTTTTTAGGTTTTCTGTTACATTTTTATTATTTATTACTAAATTGGTTGTTTTGTTTTTGTCTAATATAATAAATTCATTTGCTATATATGCTATTATAAATAGCACAATTAAAGTTATAATTGTTAAAAGTGCAATAATTATTCTTTTTTTCTTCTTTTGTATTTCTCTAGCTGATACATTTTGTGGTCCTTTTATATGTTTCATATTTTATCCGCCTTTCTCGTATAAATTAGTATTTTTGCAATTCATATATAATATATCATAAAATTATTTTTAATCAAGTAAATTTTAAAATTTTTTGTAATTTTGTAATATAAATATACCATATAAAACAAAATTTCGCAAGTTTTTAATTAAATTTTGTCTCAATTTATTTTATATGCTCATATAATGTAAATAAAAGGAGGAATTAAAATGTTTAGAAGATGTAAACAGTGTTTTTGTATGAATAACAATTATTCTACCACTCCTATCGAAAATAATATTCTTGAAGATAAATGTAGTGATGTAAATTCATATGAAGATGATATGTATAATAGTTGTTCTTGTGGTTTTGATGAAGAATATAATGTCTTTCCTGATAATCCTATGCTTGCTCAAAGTTATGTTCCTATTCAATATATGAATAAAACTTTTAGACCTGAGGTTGGATTAAAAATGGGTACTATTTTTCCTGAATTAGTTAGCCCTTATATGCCTTGTCAGAGTATGGAACAACAGAGATTTATTGAGTCTATGAATTCTATTGGAAAGGGGTGTAATAAATAATGTTAGTAGAAAATGAAAATAGAGATTGTACTTGTACTTGTTCTTGTAGCTGTGAGAATAACCAAATAAATAATGATGATGTTAGGCGCACAATGATTAATGAAATACGTTCTCTAGATTTTGCAATTAATGAACTTGCATTATATTTAGATACACATCCTGATGATCAGAAGGCCCTTTGTCTGCATAGGAAATATTGCAAGGAAATTAGAGATTTAAAAGATAAATGTCAAAAAATGTTTGGCCCTTTAACTATCTTTTATCCATGTAATAAATGGAGATGGCTTGAAGAACCATGGCCTTGGGAAAGGGGGAATTTTTAATGTGGACTTATAATAAAATGTTGCAATATCCTGTTAATATTAAATGTACTGATCCAAGACTTGCTAAAGTAATTATTTCTCAATATGGTGGTCCTGATGGAGAACTTGCCGCTTCTTTAAGATATTTATCACAAAGATTTGGCATGCCTGATCAAAAGTCTAAAGCAATATTAAATGATATTGGGACTGAAGAATTAGCTCACTTAGAAATGGTTGGTACTATTGTTCATCAATTAACTAAAGATGCTAGTATCGAAGAAATAGAAAAAGCAGGGCTAGGTGCATATTATACAGACCATGGGGTGGGTTTGGAATATCTCCTAATCCTGCTTTTAATTTTTAATTGTTATTTTCAAACAATTCTTTAATATATAAATCTCTATTTTTTAATTCATTATTTTTACCTTGTAATAAATTTTCAAAAAACATTACTAAATAATCAAATGTAGGATAAATTCCTCTTGGAATATTTCCATAATTACTTCTAACTAAAGCATTTCTAAAATATAAACTGTGTTCTTTAAACATATCATTATTAACATTAAATCCCATATTGTTAAGATACTTTTCAATAAATACTGCTGTTGTTCTTGTGTTGCCTTCTCCAAAAGGGTGTACTTGCCAAATGCTTGAAGTGAATTTAGCAATATGTTTTATTAATTCATCTTTATTTAGTTTTGAATAATCAAAATCTTTTTCTTCTTTAAAATCATAATCAAAATAACTTTCAATATCTTGATAATTTACATATTTAACAGTATCGCCATTAAGAATGTCCTCTTTTTTTGTAATATTATAATTTCTGTAATTACCTGCAAAATCATAAATATCTTTAAATAAGTATTTATGAATATTCTTTAAAGTAATAGGACTAAAACCAAAACTTTTATCTTCTAACAGTTGAGCAATTCTTAAAGATACTAAATCACATTCTTTTTCTCTTTGAATGTTTATATCATTAGAGTTTTGTGTTTCATAATATGTCTTTAATAAGTTTTCAACTTCATTATACTTTAATTCTCCATTAATATTTTTTTGAGATAGGTCTAATAAATACTTAGAAGGTTCTAAATTGTCAACCTTATTTAATCCAATACCAGTATTCCAGTATTCTTGTTTTTTTGCAGTATCAGTTGTTTCATTTTCAATTATATAATTTTCTTCATTAGACATATAAAATCCTCCTAAACTTTTTTAAAACTACTCTTATATTATATCATAAAATACTTAATATTACTATACTTATATCCATTTTCGTTAATAAATTTTAGCTAAAAATTCCAATGAATAATAACATCTTGAGTATTTTTTTGCTTGTCTTTTTCTCCAATTTCAATATAATCTATAAAGCTATTTACAGTATCATAATTAAGCTCTTTAAAATCTTTAAAGTGATTAATTATTTTTTCTTTTTGTTCGTTTATAAATTTACTGTTTAACTCTTTTTCTTTTAGATTAGATAAGTCATTTTCGATTTTTGATAATTCTTTTTGCTTTGCTGATTTATCAGATAGAAAAGAAGAATTTAAATCATCAAATACATCTTCTGGAACTTTACCACTTACTTTGTTCAAATACAGTTCTTTTATTGCTCTATTGATATCTTCCATTTCTTTAGAAAGCATATCTACTTTCTTTTGCAATAACTTAGTTTTATTTAAGTTATCATTTGAAATAAATAAATCATCTGATATTTTATCAAAATTATAAAATTCTAAAATTTTTTCTCTAATTTTTTCAGTTACTAATTTTTTTAGATTTTCGTAACCAATAGAATGAGTTGAGCAAGTGCCATATAGTTTCTTAGAGCCTTTACAAGAAAAGTAAATGTAGCCCCTATCATTTTGGCATTTATAAAGTTTTGCCCCACAATCTAGACATACTAGCTTGTTTGCAAATAGATGTACTTTGCCATTTTTACATCTTCTTGTTTTACTTTTGAAAATCTCTTGAACTTTATAAAATTGTTCTTTTGTAATAATTGGCTCGTGAGTATTTTCTACAATAATCCATTCTGATTTAGGCTGATTTTTCATTTTTTTAGATTTGTAGCTTACTTTCTTATTATAACCTTGTACCAAATTACCAATATAAACTTCGTTTTTTAATATTTTGCTAACTGTAGATTCACACCAATAATCAATATTTTTGCCTTGATTT
>CALXHD010000087.1 GCA_944388015.1 uncultured Clostridia bacterium
TTTTTAAAAGTTATTGGTCCTGCAAATGATATATAAAATCCCAATTTTAAAGCTTCTTTTACAAGTTCTCTATTTAATGGACAACAATGAAATACTCCTTTTTTCAAAACTTTATTCTCTTTTAATATTTGAAGTGTATCCATTACTGCTTCTCTTGTATGAATTACTATCGGTAATTGTAGTTCATTTGCTAATTCAATTTGTTTAATAAAAGCTTTTTGTTGTAATTTTCTTCTTTCAACATCTTTTTCCCAATAATAATCTAAACCAATCTCACCAATTGCAACAACCTTTGAATTATTTGTCGCAATTTGCTTTATTTCGCTTATGTTTTTCCACAATTCTTCTTCAGTTTGTGGAATATCATTTGGTGAAATACCACATGTTGCATAAATAAAATCATATTTCTTTGATAATTCTACTGTTTTTTTTGAACCTTCTAAACTATATCCTGCACTTATTAGCCTTGTAACTCCACTCATCTTTATTTTTTCTATGATTTCTTCTCTGTCTTCATCAAATCTTTCATCATCTAAATGTGCATGACTATCAAAAAATTCAACCATAAAACATCACCACCATTGCTACAGCATACTCCTTACAATGCGAAATACTAATATCTATATTTTCTTTTTGAACTCCCTTGATTTTAACTTGTGGTCTTCCCTGTTCATCATTTAAAATCTCCAAGTCTTTCCAACCTATTTCATACTTATCATTTAATTCTTTTGAAATTGCTTTAAATATCGCCTCTTTTGCAGCAAATCTTGCAGCATAACTCTGATATTTTTGACTTTTCTTGCTTTCACAATATTCTATTTCTTTTTGTGTATAAATTCTATTTAAAAATTTTTCTCCTAATTCTTCTATATTTTTCTTAATTCGATTTATTTCAATTATATCTGTTCCACAAGTTATCTGCATTTTTTACTCCTTTTTTTAGAAATTACACTTAACCATTATTTGTTAAAGCTATAAAGTTCAAGATATTAAGTATTAATGAAATTACTAATATTACAGAAATTAGTATTAATGAATTTTTATTTCTTTCAATATTTAACTCTTTATATAACACATCATATTTGTTTTTCACTTCACCATACAATTTTTCTAATTCAAATACCTCTTGTAATTTGTGATTTAACAAAGTACCTGTTTCATCATCAGTTATTTCTTGAATCCACATTTTCTTAGTAAATTCTATAAATTTTCTTCTAGTTTTCTTAATATTTTTTCCATTTTTAAAATCATTTTCAAGTTTCTTTAAATATATTTTCTTATACAAATTAATGATATATGTATAAAAATATTGATTTTCGTATTCTTCTGGCAAAATAGTATAATTATTCATATCACTTGTTGAAGAAAACAATGTCATTCCTAATTTAGTCAATCCCAATTTTGCATACTTCCACTTTGAAAATGTCTCTACCTTTTCACTATCTAGTTCTCTACTATTATCTGCTGGCAATATACTTGCATATTTATTGAAATAGTATTGAATATTTTCAAATTGAGTATTAGGATTCCATGCTTCTTGGTCTATACAAACATAAGAATATGTTAAAAATCTTTCTGTATCTATATTTAATTTTAATGCTTCAGACTTTCCTCCTGTAATTTTTCTTATAAAATCTCTAAAACTTTGTGTAGTTGCAAAACTATCTGTTTGTATTGAGATATTATCATAATTTTCTAAATCTGATAATTCATTATTAATATTTCTAAATTTGTAATTAAAATTCAATACATTTGAAAATTTTTCATATTCATCTAAAGTTGTTTTTATCACCAAAAATGCTATTCCAGTTTGAAAACATATAACTTCAATTTTTTGTATTTTGAAGAATATTCCTGATTTGTCTTGTACTTTTGCTTGAATATCTTTTTTCAAATAATATTCAAATATATTACATTGATATTTAGCCAAAAGCGCTGCTCTGGTTTCAATTGGTAATTCCTCTAATTGTTTTATTTTTTCATTTCCCATACTAAAACTTGAAAATAGGAATTCCCTTGTCTTAGGCAAGAAATATTTATACATCTTAAAGTCTTTTTCTTTTTGAAAAATTTTTAATTTACAATTTTCGTCTTTTAACATTTTTAAAATGTATTTTTGATATTGTCCATTTTTTATTATAAACGGATGAATAAAATACGTATATTGGTAGTTCGTCTTTAGTTCCACAATTATCACCTTCTCTTTTGATTTTATTATTGTAATTATTTTTACTTTTTCTAAAAGTTTGACGTAGCCAAAATTGTAATTATTTTTCAACAACTATAATTGGTTGTAATAATTCATATTAAGATCCTTTCCATAATGCCATCTACCTATAAAATCAATTGTCAAATAATCATCTAAATTATAAGTAGGCTCTTGAATTACTGTTCCCTTATCATCAATACTGCCCCATTTTCCGTCTTTCTTTACTGCTGCATATCCAAAACTATTTTGTGAAGTCACATCATCATAAATATAGTCTACAACTACATTTCCATCTTTATCAACAAAACCATATTTTCCATCTTTTTTACTTACAAATAATGTACGGTTTTTAAATATATCTGATTCTTTCTTCTCATTAAATGAAAAATCATAATATTTATTTTCATCATTTTGTCTTAATTCAAAATATCCATCTACTTCATTAACATCAATTAAAATACCAGTTTGTTTTACTTCAAAGTTTCCATTAATTATTGAATTATTAAAGTTTTCGTCCTCTCCTACATACAAATCTGCTTTTTCATAATAATTTAAACTTTGATATGTAAATCCTAATTTTTCAGCACCTGTCAAATCAATTATGCCATATTTTCCACCTTGTTCAGCAATAAATATTCCTGTTTTTGCTTCTTTTAAGTCGTCATATGTTGGATTTAATGTAACTTCTCCTGACATATTCATAATTCCATATTTTTCGCCTTGCTTAAATATTACACCATTTTCTGCATTTTTTAATATTCCTGTAATTTCATCAAATCCAGTTGTTAAAACATCTGTGCCATCTTTTCTAATTAATTTTTCTGTTTCACCTTGTTGTACAACATAATAATTAGTTGTATAAACATCTTTTATTTCATCATAATTTGGTTCTAAAACCACTTGATTAGTATTACTAATAATTCCATATTTTCCTTCATCATTTTGAACTAAATAATTTGTTGTATCATCAGCTTTTAATGTTCTAATATCAGCATATTGTGTTGATATTAGTTCTTTTCCTTGAACATCTAAAAGCCCAAACTTTCCATCTTTTTGCACTTTTATTACATCTTGTTTTCCTTCTAAAGTAGAAATTGCATCATATTGACAAGGTTGCAACTCATTTCCGTCTAAATCTATAAGCCCGTATTTACCGTCTTTTTGTACTTTTAGAACATTACTTATATAACTTACTTGCCCATTTCTATCAACTACTTGTAATGGCTCTATTTGATTATATTGTGTGAATATTTCTTCATTCTTACTATTTAAAGCCTTTGTACTGTATTCTCCTGTTTCATAATTCACATCAAAAGTACATAAAAATACGTCTTTTTTGCTATTTGGAACTACCATCATTTCTTCATATGATGGGTCTATTACTACTGCTCCTGTTGAGTCGATGATTCCCCATTTATTATTTTGAAAGGCTGCAAAGTAGTCCTTACTTGTTATTCTAGTTTGTTCTTCATCTTTCGCAAATAGCCCTCTTATCATGAATATGAACATTATTAATACTACAAATGCTATTATTACTGCAAAAACTTTTTTTAAATTTAGTTTTGGTTCTTCGTATCTTTTTCCTCTGCTCAAATTATTTGCCTCCTTTTCTAGCAACTAAAATATATCATAAAATCGTGTTCAACACAATAGAAAATATTAGAGAAAAGGATTTTACATCCCTCTTAAATTTTAAAAATTTTCATCTAATAAAAAATCTATTAAATTTACATGTTTTATACCGTTATATTCATATGTTAATTTATCTAGTGTAATTACATATTTGGGATAATTATCATTTATAACATCATAAGCTCCAAATTCTCTTTTTTTAGTATCTTCATTAGGTATACTATATGCAACTTGTACATAAATTTTTTTATTTGGTTTTGTTGCAACAAAGTCTATTTCACCCTTTTTAGTTTTTCCTATATAAACATCATATCCTTTAATAATTAACTCATTATATACAATATTTTCAATAGCATATGATTTATCAATTTCAGTATTAGTATTTTTTATTTGTGCTATTCCTAAATCTGTAACATAATATTTATTTAACGTTTTTAAAACCGCCCTACCATGTACATCATATCTATACACTTTTCTAATTAATAAAGACTTACAAAGTGCATCTAAATATGAATATATAGTCAATGTAGAAACATCTCTTCCTTCATTTTTCAAAAAATTCATAATATTTTCAGCTGAAAATTCTCTACCTATTGTATCTATCACATACTGCAAAATTAAGTTAAACAGAGATGTATCCCTTATTTTTAATCTTTCAACAACATCCCTTAATATTATTGAATCAAATACTCCATATAAATAGTTTTTTATTGCTTCTTCTCTTTTAAAATCAAATCTATTTGGAAGACTCCCCCACTTCATATAATCTTCAAATATTTCATCTGTTGATTTACTTTTCCCTAATAACTCCAATACTTCTTTATATGATAATGGATTTATTCTAAAACTTACATACCTTCCAGAAAGAACTGTTGATAATTCTTCCGATAAAAGTCTACTATTAGACCCAGTAATAAATATACTAACATTTTGTGAAGCTCTTAATGAATTTATAACTTTCTCAAAATTATCTACATTTTGTATTTCATCAAAAAATAAATAGTATAATTCACCATCTTTGATTCTATCTTTTACATATTTATTTAACTCTTTATAATCTGTTAAGCTCTCAAACTCGATAAATTCAAAATTTATATAAATTATATGTTCATTATCTATACCTTGTTCTTTTAGTTCCTGTATAATTTGCTCTAATATGATAGATTTTCCGCATCTACGAATTCCAACCAGAATTTTTATTAAGTTACTATTATAAAAATCTCTTATTTCTTTTAAATATATCTCTCTTTTTAACATTTTTATCACCTATAAATATTATACAATTAGGTTGTACTTCTGTCAAGTTATTTTTATATATAAAAATAACTTTTAATTTTATATTTTCATTTTTTTATACAAAAATAAATTATCTATTAAGTGTAACAAAAAATTTGAAGGTCCATCCCTAAATTCCTAAAAAGAGGGATTTTTAGGACCGTCCCCTAATCCCTCTTCTTAAATTTACATACTATTATGCTCATGTCATCTTTTATTACTCCAAAGTTGTTGTCTATTGCTTCATTTAATATTAAATCTGCTATCTTTCCTGTATTTGTTGTTTCTATGTCTTCTAATAAGTATTTTAACCATAGGTCTTTATTTTTGTATTCTATATTTGCATCTAATATTCCGTCTGTACACATTAATAAAATGTCTCCTGAGTTTATGTCATAGTCAAATGTTTGTATATTTCCTTTTTCTATTATTCCTGTTGGTAATGAATTTGCTTTTATTATTTGTACTCTTTTATTGTTTTT
>CALXHD010000088.1 GCA_944388015.1 uncultured Clostridia bacterium
CTCCTGTTTGACCTACACATGATCCTACTGGATCGATATTTGGATCAGGTGAGTATACTGCTACTTTGCTTCTATATCCTGGGTCTCTTGATACACTTTTTATTTCTATAACTCCTTCATATATTTCTGGTATTTCTAACTCTAATAGTTTTCTAACGAAGTCCGGATGGCTTCTTGTAATTATTACTTGTGGTGCACCTTTTTGTCCCTTTTCTACATCTAATACATAGCCTTTTATTTTATCATTTACGTGGTAATGTTCTGTTGGGATTTGCTCTTTTGTTGGCATTATTCCTTCTAATCTTCCTAAATCCATTATAACTATGTTTTTGTCTGCCTTCTGAATTAATCCTGATACAATTTCACCTTTTCTTTCGTTAAATTCATTAAATATAACTTCTCTTTCTACTTCTCTTAGTTTTTGAATAATAACTTGTTTAGCTGTTTGTGCGGCTATTCTTCCAAAGTCTTTTGGGACAATCTCTACATCTACTTGATCTCCTATTTTTAGCTCTTTATTTATTTTATGGGCATCTTCCAAACTGATTTCTGTTGCTTCATCTTTTGCTTGTTCTGTAACATCTTTAATTGCATATATGTGTGTTGCACCTGTTTGTTTGTCTATATCTACTTTTACATTTTCTAAAGAATCAAAATTCCTTTTATATGCTGTAACTAATGCTGTTTCTATTGCTTCTATTACATATGATTTTTTTATTCCTTTCTCTTTTTCTAGTTCTTCTAATGATAAAATTAATTCTTTATTATCAATTGCTTTCATTTTTATAAATTCCTCCTTTATTTAATCCCAATTATATATTGTTTTTATTTGTGCAATATTTTTTCTCTCTATATTTATATTATCTATAATTATATAATCTTCATTAAAGTCTTTTAATATTCCCTGATATTCTTTTTTTCCATTTTCGTCTTTTTTAAATAATTTTATATTTATTTCTGTTCCTATATTATTTTTAAGATGTTTATCTTTTCTTAAAATTTTTTCGATTCCAGGTGATGATATTTCTAAAAAATATTGTTCTTTTATATAATCTGCTTCATCTAATAAATCCATAATTTCATTATTAACTTTTTCACAATCATTTAAATCTATGCCTTTGGGGCTGTCAATGTATATACGTAAGAAATAATTTTTTCCTTCTTTTACATATTCTACATCATACACTTCATATCCAAGTTTTTCTATCTTTGGTGTTACTAAGTCTTCAACTTTGTTTTCTATTTTTGCCAAAAGCTTTTCCTCCTTTTATATTATGTGTATATTAATATTAAAGAGTGGGATTTGTTCCCACTCCTCTGTCTTATCTAGTCTACTCTAATAGTATACCCTATTTTTCCATAAAATGCAAGTATTTTAAGAATTTTTTTCTACTAATGACACATTATATTTATATGTTTGATATTTTGTATCAAAATTTGCTTGTTTTATTAAGTTTATCTCTTCATATTCTTGTTTTGCTTGTTCAAATAAATCATAATTTCCCATATCTATAATCCATATTCTACCTTCATAGTCTTTTAGGAATTCTAGATCATATACATATGTCATATTAGGTCCAAATGCTTTGTATGCTTCTTCTACACGCCAGTTTTGTTTATCATAAAAATATTGTGTATATTGTGGAAAATTTGCTGATAATACAAATCCTGTTCCATCATTTTTATATACTATTATATCTCCTTCTTGAATATTTTCTTTTATGTAGTTTATAGGTTCTTGGTTTGTTTTATCATAATTTATTTGTGATAGGTTTATGTTTAAATATGTTGATATTATAACAGTTAAAATTATTATACATATGTTTAATTTTTTATTACCTACTTTAGACATTGTATATGTTATTGCAAAAATAAGTAATCCTGTTATTACTAATAGATATCTTGCATATATAATTGGTCTCCAAATAATTATTGATACTGCAATTGCTCCTAATATTACTAAAAAATATGTGATTATTGCATATTTAGCTGGTTTTAAACTTATTTTATTTTCACTTTTTTTGTTTTTGAATATAATATATACCATATAAATGCAAAATATTATTCCATATATTCCTGCTATCCAATTACTAATATGTATACTGCTTAATAGATTTCCTGTAAATTGAAATGTAAATAATTCTATTAATGTATCTGGAAATTTTACTCCAACCCAAAATCCTTTTGATACTTGTGATACCTGTAATAATAGTGATAATACCCATGGTAAATATAGAATTATTTGTATTATGGCTTGTACTATAAAGATTTTTAAATCTTTTGTAAATTGTTTTTGTTTTATTGCATTTTTTAATGTCCATATAAATAGTAGTATATTTATAATTCCTGCTGTCATTAGCCCATAATAATGAGTATATGCTGATGCTAAACTAAATATTCCAAATATTATCCAATTTTTTATTGTGCTTTTTCCTTTAAATATTCGATATGCATATATTCCCATAATTGTTACAAAAAGCATTGCCCATGTATACATTCTTATTTCTCCTGAATATACAATGTTTAATGGGAAAATAAATGTAAATAATGAAAAAAGTGCTCCTGTTTTTTCTCCAAAGTCTTTTCTTATATGTGTATATCCAAGTATTCCTAAAATTGCTAGTGCTATAACTGATAATAATCTATAACATAAAATATTATTTCCAAATATTAATGATATAATTTTAAGTATCCAATAGTATAGTACTGGATGAACATCGTGTCCACCTATTTCCCATATTTCACCAAAATTATGATTATTTGAAATTGCGACAGAATAGCTTTCATCAAACCATAAATTTGTATGAAAATTTGGAATTAAAATAAATAAAATTCCTAGTATAATTATTAATATATGTACAGTTTTTAGCTTTATTTTTTTCATTTTTTACACCTTTCTTTCAAAATATACTAATTTATTTTTTTCCTTATAATTGTTTAAAGAGGGTCTTTAGAAACCCTCCTTAAAATATTTTATATTAGTTCTTTTTCTCTTTCTGGTGTTTCTGTTTGTATTACATCAGATATTTTTATATCTCTTACATGGTTTATTTTTTCCCATTTTATATTTCTTTTAAATAGACATTTTAGGTTGATAATTAACCAAGATCCCATAAATATTGGATAGCATAATAATCCTTTTAGCATTGGTTTTATTGGTCTTTTATCTAGCCACATAACAAATGCTCCTGTAAATATTGGGAATAAAAATGTTGGTACTAAATATCTTGCTATATTTATTATTAAATCTAGTTGTGTAATGCTGTTTCCTGCATACATTAAGAAGTTTGTAAATAATAATAATAGTGTTAATATAAACATTGGTATACTTCCTATAATATATAAGAAACCATCTATATTCATAACAGTTTTATATTTTTTTACTGCTAATACTAATTTTTTGGTGTATTCTCCTATACATTGTATATGCCCTACTGTCCATCTACTTCTTTGTGACCAACTTTGTTTGAATCCTACTGGTTGTTCGTCATATACTATAGCATCTGTTGCCCATCCTAATTTTTTTCCTTTTATTATTCTTTGTAATGAAAATTCAATGTCTTCTGTAAGTGTTACAGTTTTCCACCCTTGTGGTTTTAATATATCAAATTTTACCATAAATCCTGTTCCATTTAATAATGGTGAAAGTCCTATATTATATCTTGCTAAATGGTAGAAACGGTGCATTGTCCAATAAAATATAGCATATCCTGCTGATACCCAGCTATCTGTTGGATTTTTAATATCTCTATATCCTTGAACAACTTCTTCTCCTTGACATAGTTTTTTATTCATATTTTTTATGAAATTTTTATCTACTATATTATCTGCATCAAAAACTAATACAGCATCATAATCTGCATTTTCTTTAATTTTTTGTTGTAAAAACCAATCTAGTGCATATCCTTTTGTTTGTTTTTCGTTATCAAATCTCTCATATACTATTGCTCCAGCTTTTTCTGCAACTTTTTTTGTATTGTCTGTACAGTTATCTGCTATTACATATATATCATAAAGTTCTCTATTGTAGTTTTGATTTTTCAAACTTTCTATTAAATTTCCAACAACAGCTTCTTCATTGTGTGCTGGTATTATTGCCATGAATTTGTGATCTTTTACTACTTTTAGTGGTTTATCTTTTAATTTTATTAGAGAACATATACTTATTAGTAATTGGTACAACCAAAATATTGTAACTATCCAAATTAATGCTTCTCTAAGAATATATAGATATTCCATATTTTTTACCTCTCTTTATTATTTTTCTTATTAATTTATATTGTGCTCTTTTTTTATTATACTATGTTTGTTAAAATTATGCAACTTTTTTTTGATTTTTTTGAAAAATTAAGAATTTTTTTCGTTTTTAAGGACACAAAAATTTGTGTCCTTTTTTACTTTTTATGTCTATATTTTTAATACATGATTAATCTTAGTATATTAAATATATTTCTTCTGCAATATTTCTTTCTATTGTTATTTCTTCTATTTTTTATTCATTGAATAAATCTTTTGCTTCTTCTTTTGATACTGCTAAATAATCATCAAAATATTCTTTATTATGCCAATTATTTATAAATGTGTCTTCTTCAAATATAAATGCTTGTTTGTAATTCATAAGTCCATATGAATATAATTCATCGACAAAAAAATCTTCTTTATGATAGTCAATATATATCGGCTGGATATACATACTCATCCGTCATATCTTCATTTACTACTTGACCATTCGGATATTCTATAAACATATATTCACTTATTGATACATCGCCAGTTAGTATAGATCCTACTATCATATCATCCAAGCTTGAATATCCATCAATTTTCCATCTTTTGAAACAGTATATGTGTTTTCAATTTGGTTAAATTTAACTTTTAGCAAATTTGTACCTACCTCATTTACTTCCACAGTATCTGCTCCATTTATGTTTTCTATTTCTTCTTTTAAATTATTTTGTTCAATGTCTTCTAAATTTATTTTTATTGTTGATATTGCTAAATTTATAATTTCTTTTTCACTACTTTCTGTATATGTTTTTTTTGCTTGTTCTGCTTTTTGTATTATTCCATTTTCTCCTGATATGGCTGATATTGTTATTCCTGCTAATATTAATATTACTATCACTGTTATTACTAATGCTATTAATGTTATTCCTTTACTTCCTTTTACTTTCTTCACTTTGAACTTCTTCTTTTCTCTTGTTTTTTGATATTATATAACAATATATTTTAGATTCAATGTTTTTTTAGCTGTTATTCTTATATTTTGCCCTTGTTTTAGTATTTTTATAATATCTTTTTTTAGTTTTTTTTATTAAGTTTTATACTTAATTAAAATAATTTTATCGTCATTTGTATTAAAGTCTTTCTAAATAAATTAATTTACTTCTTCTACATATATTTTGTCATTTACTGCTACTACTGTATATTTATTTATATTTTTTAATTCTCTTATTTCTTCAAATTCCCCATATTCTTTAATTTGTTCTTTTGCTTCTTTTTGTTTTTCTTGTAATTTTGCTTCTTCTCCTTTTTTTAGATATTTAAACTCTATCAT
>CALXHD010000089.1 GCA_944388015.1 uncultured Clostridia bacterium
CAAAAATATAAAGTTTTAGAAGTTTGTAAAGAAGATAATATATCTGATAGTGGACAAATAGATGAAGAACAAGCCAAGCCATTTGCTCCACCCATTGATTTTGCTAGTTCTACTATAACTAGTTTTTTCAAAGAAGAAAGAATTGTGTATGGTGAATCTGATGTTCATTCGGCATGGGATTTAGCAAATTCGGCTCGGACACCAGTTTATTCCGTATGTGATGGTACTGTTGAAACAGTTGATTTTCCATATTCAACTAATACCATAGATACGAGCGATACTCAAGGTGGAAATATAATTAAAATAAATTGTGAAGTAAATGAATTGACTTACACAGTCTTGTATGGACATTTATATCCTAACAGTTCTCAAGTTGCTGTTGGTGATACTGTAACAAAAGGACAAGTAATTGCAAGTGTTGGAACTACTGGTTACTCGACTGGGGATCATTTACATTATCAAGTTTCATTAAATAATGAAGTTGTTGATGGTATGAGTTTAATTGATTTTACTTATGAAATAGATTCTACCCCTAGTTTTGATCAACCAGATTTACCGTTAAGACCGACATATTAATTACCATCCTATAAAAACTTGGAAAAATAAATATTTAGGATGAAAAGCCCTACTATAAAAGCCCCTTAATATATATGATTAAGAGATTTTATCCTTTTAATCAACCTATAAAGTAGGATGAATTTTGCAAGTGCAAAATAAGAAATGCACCTACATAAACCCTTATGAAATAAGGAATAAGTTTATGTGAGTGTGCATTTATCTTATCCTGCTTTTTATATTATGCCAATATTAAGGGGCTTTTCATCCTATTACAAAGGAGGAATATATGAGAAGATTTAATTTAAAATTACCGATAGAATTATATGATCGTATAAAATTAATGGCTAATTTCTATAATGTATCTGTTACTAAAATGATAATACAGTTATTAGAAATTGGTTATATTGATATGTTACAAGGAGGTTATGAAAATGAAATTATCAATAAATAAATTAATTGCAAATGATATTATTAATTATGGTATGGATCAAACAAGTGAATTTAATTATTCTGTTTCATTAAATGGATATTTAAATGATTTTGATGGAGAATCACAAAAGTATATATTAGATAATTTAGATGATATTATTGAGTGCATAAAAGACAATGAAAATGTGGCTGACTTATTTATTAGTGAACAAAGTGATGGCGATAAGGATTTTGATATGGTATTTTACTGGGGAAATTTACTTACTCAAGTTGAAAGAATTGTTTGTGAAAATGCTAAATCATTAAAAGTGAATTTAGAGTTTGAAGATATTAGAGAAATTGCAGATAATATTTTAAGAAGCGATACTTTTAATGATGATTTAGAATATGAGATTAAAAACTATGATAATGGTAGGGATATAGATTAATGAAAGTTCGCCTATATACAGACAATGAAATAAAAATACTTGAACAAAATATTTTTGTTAGAAAAGTAAAATACAAACGAGAAATTGAATACGATCCACTTTTTAAATTATGGGTTATTATGATGAGATTCAAGTTTCCAGAACTCTCTGCTCGTGAGATATTTTCTCGTGCTGGATTTGATGTTAATATACTTCATCCTAAATTACCACAAAGAAGAATCAAGGACTGGGTTGATAATTATAAAAAGTTTGGTATAAGATATTTTCTTCCAGAAGATGAATATTATCAAAGTATTACTTGTGTTAAAGATAAAAAGATAGTTTATGATACCATGAAAATGCAGTTAATGGATTTTGTTCTATCTAAACTAAAGGAATTAAATATCAATGACAATAGATAAACACATTTATTTTACGAATGAAGAATATTTAAAGATAAAATCTTATGCTGATAAGAATAATATGTCTTTTTCAAGAGCGGTATGTGAATTATGTATTAATGCTTTAAATGGTACTGATGTTTTAGATAGATTATCTACTATTGAAAGAAATATTGAATATATAATCAAGAAACAAAAAATAATGCTATCTTTAGAAGAGCAAATATATTCAGATATGGATTTTGATAATATAACTGATCCTAAACAAAGTAAGCCCTTAAATGAATTTAATAAAAAGATAAGGAATAATTATATAAATGACTAAAAGTCCTAAAGTTATATTTAATTCTATCTTTACACTTGCTATTAATAATCCAGATAGTAAATATAAAAACAATGAAAAGTCTAAAAAACGAGTTCGTGATATGTATGATTATTATGCTAATGAAGAAAAAAGAGCCATGTCTATGTATGACTATTATACTGGTAAAATTAATAAAGAAAATACTATGAATCTTGTTTTAGAAAATGGCAAGTTTGCATCGGAATTGGAAGTCGAAAAAAGAAAGAAACAAGCAGTAAAGTATTTAGAAAATTCTAACCTATGGCAAGGTGTCTTATCATTTAATAATGATTATATAAATGAAAATATTGATATACATAAATTAGAACAAGAACTTGCTTCTAATATATTACCTAATTTTTTTAAAAAGTGTGGTTTTAAAGATTCTAAAAAAATGTTTTATCAATTATCGCTACATACAGACACTGATAATCTTCATTTTCACTTTTCTTTTATGGAAAAACAACCTAACTATATTTATTCTAAAAATAAAGTTGGTTATAGAAGATCTGGACAACTTACCCAAAGTGAAATTGATTTTCTAAAAGCCCAAGTAGTTCATACTATAGAAAAAGAAAAAATCTATACACCTTTATTAATTGAAACTAATAAGGAAATTACCGAGTTAAAAAAGTTCTTTAGTCCTAATGAAAAGAATTATCTTTTGCGAAACAAAAAGGATTTAATATTAGAAGAAAAAATTTTAAGATTAGGTCAATTACTTTATAGGGAACGAAAAGATAAAGAAGAAAAAATAAAATATGGTTCTATAAAAAACAAAGAAATTATAGAACTTACCAAAGAAATTAAGAGTTATCTTTTTTCTAAAAAAAATTCTAATTTTAAATTGGAATATGCTAATTTTAAAGATGCTTTAAATGAGATAAACTCTTATTTTCATAACATATATGAAGAAAATCAGATTAAGAATATTGATATTGATACTACTTTAATCGATTCTAAAAACAAATATATAGATAATTATATTTATAATGCTATTGTTAATCATGCAAATTATAATTATAAGAAAGAATTAAAAAGTGTAAAAAGTATTAAAGAAAATGATATTATTCAAGAAATAATATTAAAACACTACTTAAAAAACAAAAAACAGACAAGAAAAGATATATTATATAATTATCTATCCAACACTAATACTAAAACACAATTTAAAAATAAAAATGCTATCGAACAAGCAATCAAAAATATTAATGATGAAATGGAAGAGGCACAAAGAGAATTTAGTAGATTATTTATCAGTAATGATAAGAGTGATACATTATGAAAGATATAATTATCAGTAATGTAATTTCTGACATGGGAAAATTTATTAATAATTATCAATTAGAAAATTTAAGACAAGTGCTAGAACATTATTTTTATAATGTAAGTATTACAGAAATAGAAGATATAAAAGAAGAAAAAATAGATTATAGCAATTTATTTTTATCTTCTAAAAAACTTGAGGGTTGTTCTAATAGAACAGTTGAGTATTATAAAAAAACAGTTGATGATATGGTATTGCAAATAGACAAAAATATAAAACTAATTGATACTAATGATATAAGACAATATTTATCTAACTATCAAAATAATCATAATTGTAGTAATGTAACAATAGATAATATAAGAAGAATATTATCTAGTTTTTTTTCTTGGTTAGAAAATGAAAATTACATTATAAAAAGTCCTATAAGGAGAATTCATAAAATAAAAACTCAAGTAACAATTAAAGAAACATATAGTGATGAAAATTTAGAGAAATTAAGAGATGGGTGTTATTGTATAAGAGATTTAGCAATGATTGATTTTTTATCATCTACTGGTATCAGAGTTGGTGAATTAGTTAATTTAGATATTAAAGATATTGACTTTGTAAATCAATCTTGTATTGTACTAGGTAAAGGAAACAAAGAAAGAGAGGTTTATTTTGATGCTAGATCAAAACTTCATTTATTAAAGTATCTTGAAAGTAGAAATGATAATAATTCTGCATTATTTGTATCATTAATTAAACCTTTCAACAGACTTAATATTTCTGGTGTTGAAATACGACTTAGAAATTTAGGAAAAAGACTTAATATTCCAAAAGTTCATCCTCATAAATTTAGAAGAACATTGGCAACAAAAGCCATAGATAAAGGTATGCCTATTGAACAAGTACAAAAACTTTTGGGGCACACTAAAATAGATAGTACAATGCACTATGCTATGGTAAAACAGTCCAATGTAAAAGTATCACATCATAAATATATTTGTTAATGATAAGGCTGCAAAAAAATAAAAAAAGTGTTATAATATAAATGTAAGCAAAGCAAAAAATAGTAATTTATGTTACTCTACTAATCGTTGTTTTCTCCACTCAACGATTAGTATGTTTATTCTTTACAATAAGGAATTTACAATAATATTAAAGGAGGTAAAGAAGTATGAATCAAATAAAAATTGGAAAATTTATTGCTCAACGCAGAAAAGAAAAAAATATGACACAAGCAGAACTTGCGGAGAAATTAAATATAACAGATAGGGCAGTAAGTAAATGGGAAACTGGAAAAGGTATGCCGGATTCATCAATTATGCTTGATTTATGTGGTGTACTTAATATTAGTGTAAATGAATTATTGAGTGGGGAGATGATTGAAATGAAAGAGTACAATAACAAATCAGAAGAACTCTTACTAAAAATGACACAAGAAAAAGAAAAAAGAGATAAAGAGTTTTTAAATATGGAAATGTTTATTGGAATATTGGTATCAATTATTTTAATTTTTTGTGTTTTTGTTGCTTCATTTGTTAATATGCCAGATTGGTTAAGAATTGGGTTAATTATTATAGGATTAATCCCATTTATTATCGGCGTTGGCTATGCAATTAAAATTGAACAAGTTGCAGGTTATTATGAATGTCAAAATTGTCATTACAAATATGTGCCAAATTATAAAGATGTTTTATTAGCAATTCATATAGGTAGAAAAAGAAAAATGAAATGTCCTAAATGTGGTAATATAAATTATCATAAAAAAGTAATAAATTAGTTATACAAATTACAATTTGTGATAGATTAGGAGGTGGAAAAATGTATAAAACAGTTGTTATAGAGTATTCACCAAAGGCAGATGATATGGCACAAAAAGTAGAAGAAAAAGCAAATGAAATGTTACAAGATGGTTATGAGCTAGTTACTATGTCAATTACAGGAACAGCAAAAGCAATTTTAGTATTTAAAAAAGGTTTGAAAAAAAGTTTTATATAAATTACAATTAATAGTGCAGATCATAATACTATGGTCTGTTTTTTTATACAATAAATTTTAAATAAAGGAGGAATG
>CALXHD010000090.1 GCA_944388015.1 uncultured Clostridia bacterium
GAACAAATCGGAAAGCCTTAAAATTAGCAAGAATTTAACTTTTTTCTTTGGCTTTCCGTTAATTTGTTCTGCGCCAAATTTATGAAATAAATTTGTGTGCAATATGTTTTCTCTATTAGGAAAGTCATACTGACATTCCTAATAGATAATATAATTTTTTCTTTCATCACCAATTCTTGTTGGTCTGCCATGACCAGGATATACTATTGTATCATCAGGTAAAATTAGTAGTTTATTAATTATTGAATCTATTATTTCTTCTCTGCTAGATGTTGGAAATTCTGTTCTGCCATATGTACCTGAAAACATCGTGTCACCCGAAAACAAACATTTTTCCTTTTCACAATATAATGATGAACTTCCTTTTGTATGACCTGGTGTGTGTATTACTCTAAATTCAAGATTTCCTAAATGTATTAAATCATTGTCATCAACTCTTGAATCTGCTTGTAATTCAATTACTGGCATATCAATAATGTCTGTTAAATTAATATTTTTATTATTTAATCCTTCACTATCATCTCTATGAATTAATATTCTAGAATTTCCATCACATAATATTTTTAAATCATTTACACCACCTATATGATCACCATGACAATGGGTTAAATAAATATATTTTAAATTTCCTTTTAGAACTTCTTTTATCATTTTTGCTATCCTTTTTGCATCTCCTGCTGGATCTATACACATTGTTTCTTTGCTTTCTTCATCAAATATTATATAACAATTTGTTGGTTCTAATATATATGTTTCTATCTTTAGTTCTTTTAATATCATTTTTTATCCTCTTTTCTTTTTTTAGTCGAGGAAGAATTAAATTTTTCTTCTTACCTCATATACACTATCAACTTTTCTAATTGCTTTTTGTACCTTGTTTAGTTCATCTATATTTTCTATTTCAATAGAGATATCCATTATTGCAATATGTTCTTTTGTAGTTTTTGTATTTACTCCCATTAATTTTGTCTTAGTTTCTTTTAACGCATTTAGAGTATCTACCAAAAGCCCTCCTCTATCATTTGCTAAAACTTCTATTTCAACTTGATATGTTTCTTTAGCTTCCTTATACCATTCTACATCAATCATTCTATCTTCTTCTGTTAGTAAATCTTTTAGATTTGCACAATCTTTACGGTGTACAGATACTCCTCTTCCTCTTGTGATATAACCTACTATTTCGTCTCCTGGCAAAGGATTACAACATTTTGAAAGTTTTACTAAGCAATTATCTATTCCTTTTACAACAACTCCTGAATTTGGTCTTTTTAATTTTCTATCTTTTTGGATATTACTAAGTTCTTGTATTTTTTCTTCTATATCTATTTCTTGATGCTCTTTCCTATATTCTTGTAATACCTTTGCTATAACCTTAACTGCTGAATTTGCTCCAAATCCTACTGCTGAATACATATCGTCTAAAGTTTTGTATCTATATTTTTCTAACATTGGGTCTATATATTGACTTTTAAATAAATCTGTATGTGTAAATCCCAATCTTTTTATTTCTTTTTCGATTAGGTTTTTACCTTTTTCTATATTTTCTTCTCTTAAAGCTTTTTTAAACCATGCTTTTATTTTATTTTTCGCACCTGTACTTTTTACAAATTTGAGCCAATCTCTACTAGGTCCTTTTGAATTTTCTGATGTTATTATTTCTATAATATCTCCATTTTTTAATGGTGTTATTATTGGCATCATTTTACTGTTTATTTTACATCCTACCATGTGGTTTCCTATTTCTGCATGTATATTGTATGCAAAATCTATTGGTGTTGAGCCTTGTGGTAATACCTTTATAGCTCCTTTTGGTGTAAATACATATACTTCATCTACAAATAATTCTGTTTTTAAAGTATCTAAAAATTCTTGTGGGTCTTGCATTTCTCTTTGCCATTCAAGTGTTTCTCTTAACCATGCTAGTTTATCTTCTTCGACTTTTACAGATTGTTTTCTTCCAAAATAGCTTGCTTCTTTATATGCCCAATGTGCTGCAATACCATATTCTGCGACTCTGTGCATATCCCATGTTCGTATTTGTACTTCAAAAGGTGTTCCTTTTTCTCCAAGTAAAGTTGTATGAATAGATTGGTACATATTAGGTTTTGGTACTGCTATATAATCTTTAAATCTTCCTGGCATCGGATTATACATCTCATGTACTACTCCTAAAGCTGCATAACAATCTTTTACTGAGTTTACTAGAATTCTTAAAGCAAATAGATCATATATTTGATCTAATGTTTTATTATCTCTTTTCATTTTTCTATAAATACTGTATAAGTGTTTAGCTCTCCCTGTAACTTCTGCATCTATATGCTGTTTCTTTAATTGTACTCTGATATCTGCCATAATTTTTTCTATAAATTGTAATCTTTCTTCTCTTTTTTTATTTATTCCTTCAACTAGTTCATGATATTCTTCAGGATGCAAATATTTAAATGCTAAATCTTCTAGTTCCCATTTCATTGAATATAATCCCAATCGGTTGGCAAGTGGTGCATATATTTCCATTGTTTCTTTTGCATTTGCTAATTGTCTTTCTCTTTTTAGATATTTTAATGTTCTCATATTATGAAGTCTATCTGCAAGTTTTATAATTATAACTCTAATGTCCTTTCCCATTGCTAAAAACATTTTTCTATAATCTTCTACTTGACGTTCTTCTACTGATGAAAACATCATTGTACCCAATTTTGTTACACCTGCTACCATATCTGCTATTTCTTCTCCAAATATCTTTCTTAAATCATCATCTGTTACATCTGTATCTTCTACAATATCATGTAAAAGTGCTGCACATATTGTACTATCATCTAACCCTACATCTGCTAGTATATATGCTACATTTAGTGGATGTACTATATATGGTTCTCCTGAATGTCTTTTTTGGTCTTTATGTTTTTCACTAGCTAGGTTATATGCTTTCATTATTAATTTTGTATCCACTCTACGTGAATGTTGTTTTCTTTTATTTATTACATCTTGTATCTTAATTTCTTGTTCCTGCAATTTACTCCCCCCTTATTAAACCACTCAAATTGATTTCATTATGTCTTTTAAATTAATCTGTATTGAGTCTACACCATTAAAAGTATTAATTTCTAATACTCCTGCAACATCTATTTTGTCACCTATTTTATATTCTTGTACTAAATTCCCCATATTAAAACCAATTGCATTAATCATAGTGTTATTTTCTTTTAATGTAAGTTTTAGATGTTTTCCTTCTGATAATGCCCTTATTGAATCAATTTTTAGATTTTTTATTGCAAATATTGGTGTTTTGTTTCCTTCTCCAAATGGTTCTAATTGTTTTAAACTAGCTACCATTTCTTTATCTATATTATTTAAACTAATTTTGCTATCTATTTGTATTATTGGAATAATTTCATCTACTTTCATGTCACTTGCTATTTTTTCAATTTTATCATAAAATTTTTGAACATTTTCTTTTTTTATAGTAATTCCAATTGCCATACTATGTCCACCAAATTTATCTATAATATCTGCACATTTCATTAATGCATCATGTAAATCAAATCCAGTAATACTCCTTCCTGATCCTTTTGCAATATTATCCTCATAACATAATAAAATACTTGGTTTAAAATACATTTCTGTGATTTTTGATGCAACAATACCTATAACTCCATGGTGCCAATTTTCTCCTGCAACAACAATCGTGTTTTTATTATTTAGATTTTCATTTTCAATTTTTAGAACTGCTTCTTCAAAAATGCTCTTTTCAGTTTCTTGTCTAATTTTATTAAATTCATTTAATTCATTTGTTAATCTATTTGCATCATTTATATTTTTACATAAAAGCAATTCCAACGCTTTTTCTGCATGTCCCATTCTTCCACATGCATTAATTCTTGGTGCTACTCCAAATGATATTGCCATAGAATCTATATTTTTATATCCAGCTGATAATAATATTGATTTTAATCCAATGTTTTTAGTTTGATTGATTAGTAATAAACCTAATTTAGCTATAACTCTATTTTCGTCTTTTAATGGTACTATATCAGATATTGTTCCAACACATACAATGTCTAAATATTTTAAATAACTTTCCTCTTTTAATCCTAATTTAATAGCTAATGCCTGTATTAACTTAAAAACTACTCCAACTCCTGCTAAATCCCTACATGGATATATACTGTCTTTTCTTTTTGCATCAATTACTGCTATTGCTTTAGGCAATTCATCTGCAACTTCATGATGATCTGTTATTATTGTGTCAATATTTTTTATTTTTGCAAGTTCTACTTCTTCTATAGCTGTTATGCCACAGTCTACTGTTATCATCAAATTATATCTATTATTTGCTATTTCTTCTACTGCTGTTTTATTTAGTCCATATCCTTCACTTAATCTATTTGGTATATAATAATCTGCATCAATCCCTATGTCTTTAAAAAAACTTTTTAAAACTGTTATGCTTGTAATCCCATCTGCATCATAATCTCCGTAAATTATTATTTTTTCTTTTTTCTCTATTGCCTTAATTATTCTATCAACTGCTTTTTCCATATCAGGCATTAAAAATGGATTATGAAAATCTTTCCTTGTTGGGTTTAAAAAGATTTTTAGTTTTTCTTGTTCTATTATCCCTCTATTTACTAATATTGTCGCAAGTAGTTGATTTATATTATATTTTTGTTTAAGTTCTTCTATTTTTTCTTGCTTATCTTGTGTTGCCTCATATATTTGCCATTTCTTTGTCATTT
Source organism: uncultured Clostridia bacterium (assembly GCA_944388015.1). Lineage (GTDB taxonomy): Bacteria > Bacillota > Clostridia > TANB77 > CAG-508 > CAG-269. The sequence goes on from CALXHD010000090.1 coordinate 4,737, forward strand.
CTATCTCCTATAATTATTTTTATTTTATACTATTTTTACATTGTTTTTTATGCAATTTTCTTTTAGGTATTATATATAATCTATTTTTAGTATATATCTTTCCTACTCTAATTGCTATACATATTTAAATATTTATTTTTTATATTTAAATCAAAATTATATTTAATATACTCATATTCTACTATAGAAAATAAAGAATATCAAGAAATTTTTTAAATTTTATTTATTAGCAGAGTTCAGTGTTTTATATAATTGTATAGATTAATTCGTTCTACATTAAATTGATAAAATAGATTTGTGTATATCATATTTTTTATATAACTGTCAAATTTAGGATTTTACACTATTTTTAATTTTTCTTAAAGGGGGTATGAAAATATCTCAATTAGCTTTTTCTCAGTAACAACCGTAATACGGATTAAAACAGGTCAGTATTAATTCTGACCTGTTTTAACTATTTTTTCATCTATTTTGACTAATAAACTTCCATTTCTACTTCTTTTCCATTAAATGCATATACCATTTTTGTTATGTTTTTAAATCCTCTTTCTTTCAAACTTTCTTCATATTTTTTCTCTTCTATTTGTCTTTTTGCATTTTCTATCGTTTCTTTTAATGTTTTTTCTTCTCCGTTTTTTAATACTTTAAATTCCATTATAAAACTATTTCCATTTTTGTCTTTTGGTTCTAACATTATGTCATATCTTCCATATCCTGATTCTCTATTTG
>CALXHD010000091.1 GCA_944388015.1 uncultured Clostridia bacterium
TATTTTGGTTCTTCTCCTTTTTTAAATTTTACAAGTGGTGTTCTTAATGATACTTTACTTGGTATACATCTTTCATCTGTTAAATTTGGTAATAATAAATATTCATTTAATGTTCTTGATATATCTTCTAATATTTTTGCCATTTTTATTCCTCCTATTTTTAGTCTAAATGGGACGATTCTGTTTAGTCCGCTTTTTCCCATTTGAGACAAGTCTTAATAATTCATAAACATATTATTTTATTAATCTTTCTGTTTCTTTTGCTATCATTAGTTCTTCGTTTGTTGGTATTATATATACTTTTATTTTTGAATTTTTAGTCGAAATAAGTTTTTCTTCTGACCTTACATTATTTGCTTCTAAGTCAAGTTCTACTCCCATAAATTCTAGTAATTTACATATACCCTTACGTATGTTTATTTGGTTTTCACCAATTCCACCAGTGAAAACTATATAATCAGTTCCATTTAGTGCTACGGAATATTTTGCAATATATCCAGCTATTGCATAATTAAATTCATCTACAGCAATTTTTGCCATTTCATTTCCATTATTTGATGCTTCTTCTATTTCTCTAAAATCAGGTGGCATTTCTGATAATGCTGTTAATCCTGAATTTTTATTAAGTATATTTTCTATTTCATCTATTTTCAAATTTTCTTTTTTCATTAAAAATGTAACAACAGAAGGGTCTAAATCTCCACTTCTTGTAACCATTGGTATTCCTCCGTAGAGGTGTTAATCCCATACTTGTATCTACAGATTTACCACCATTTATGGCACATATACTTGATCCTTGTCCCAAATGACATGTTATAACCTTTATATCTTTAATATCTTTGTTCTCGATTTCTGCTAATCTTTGTGATACATACATATGTGATGTTCCATGGAATCCATATTTTCTTACTGAATAATTTTTGTAATATTTATATGGTATCGGATACAAATATTTTTCTTTTGATATAGTTTGATGAAATGCAGTATCAAATACACCTACCATTGGTTTATTTGGCATTACTTTTTTGCAAGCTTCTATTCCTAATATACATGCTGGATTATGTAATGGAGCCAAATCTGTATATTCTTTTAATACTTCTACAACTTTATCATCTATAACAACAGATTCAGCTATTTTTTCTCCTCCATGTACTAATCTATGTCCTATTGCAGATATCTCATCTAAAGAATCAATTACTTTATATTCAGGATTTATAAGTTGTTCTAATGTAAATTCTATTGCTTCTGTATGATTATATGCTGGATTTTCAATCTTAACCTTTTTTCCTAATTTTTCTACTTTGTGTGTTATAAAAGCCTCTTTTTCTCCAATCCTTTCATATTTTCCTGATGCCATTACTTCTTCTGTTTCCATATTTATTAATTGATATTTTAGTGATGAACTACCACAGTTTAATACAAGTATTTTCATTTGATATCTTCCTCCTAATTTTTCTATATTATATAATCATTTTATATCTACTCTTGTATCTATGATTTTACAATCTTAGCAGTTTCTCTAGCTATCATTAATTCTTCATTTGTTGGTATAACAAATACTCTTACTTTTGAATCTTTGCTAGATATTTCTGCCTCATCTCCTTTAATTTTTTGATTATAATCTTTATCTAGTTTTATTCCAAAACATGCTAAGTGGTCACATATTGCTTGTCTTGAGTCTTGCCCTTTTTCTCCAACTCCTGCCGTAAATGTAAGAACATCAATTCCTCCCATTGAGACTATACATCTAGCTACATAACATGCTACTAAGTAGTGGTAATTATCTAATGCCAATTTTGCATGTTTTCCACCAGCATTTGCATCTGCTTCAATATCTCTAAAATCTACTGAAACTCCTGATATTCCGTAAGCTCCTGATTGTTTGTTCAAAACATATTCCATTTCATCAGGTGTTAAATTTTCTTTTCTCATAATATAAGTAACAACAGATGGATCTAAATCTCCGCTTCTTGTTCCCATAGGTATTCCTCCGAAGCGGTGTTAATCCCATACTCGTTTCTACAGATTTACCATCTTGAATAGCACAAACACTACATCCTTGACCCAAATGACAATTCACTATTTTTAAATCTTTTACATCTTTTTTCATTAATTCTGCTACTCTTAGTGAACAATATTGATGTGATGTTCCATGAAATCCATATTTTCTTATACCGTATTTTTTATAATATTCATATGGTATTGGATAAATATATTTCTCTTTTGAAATTGTCTGATGAAATGCAGTATCAAATACAGCAACCATTGGCATATTTGGCACAATACTTTGACATGCTCTGATACCTAAAATTGCTGCAGGATTATGTAGTGGTGCCAAACTATTACATTTTTCAATTTCATTTATTACCTCTTCTGTAATTAATACTGGGCTAGAAAACTTTTCTCCTCCATGTACTACTCTGTGTCCTATTGCTTGTAAATCTGACAAATCCTTTAATACCCCATAATGTGGATTGACTAATCTACTTATCACAAATTCAATTGCTTGTTCATGGTTTTGTGCCTGATGTTCAAATTTATGTTTTTCTCCAAAAACTTTATGTGTTAAAAATGAGTTTGGTTGACCAATCCTTTCAAAATATCCTTTTGCAAGCATTTCTTCTGTTTCCATATCAATTACTTGATATTTTAATGATGAACTTCCTGAATTGAGAACTAAAACTTTCATAATTTTCCTCCATTCTTTATTTTTAAATTATAATTACATTGTTTGTGCTTGAACTGCAGTAATAGCTATAACTCCTGCTATATCTTCACTTGAACATCCTCTAGACAAATCATTTACAGGTCTTGCAATACCTTGACACAAAGGTCCATATGCTTCTGCTTTTGCTAATCTTTGTACTAGCTTATATCCAATATTACCTGAATTTAAATCAGGAAATATTAAAACATTTGCTTCACCTTTTAAAACACTTCCTTTTGCTTTAGATTGTGCTATTTCAGGAACAATTGCAGCATCTAATTGTAATTCGCCATCACATATTAAATTAGGCTCTTTTTGTTTTAATATTTTTGTTGCTTCAATCATCTTTTCTGTTGACTCAGATTTCGCACTACCATATGTAGAATATGAAAGCATTGCAACTTTTGCATCTTTTCCTACTAATTGCTTAAAACTTTTACTAGAAGAAATTGCAATCTCTGATAACTCTTCTGCATTAGGGTTTGGATTTAAACCACTATCTGCAAAAATAAATATACCATTTTCCCCATATTCACAATTAGGTACAACCATAAGAAAAAAAGCAGAAACAAGTTTTGTATCAGGTGCTGTTTTTAATATTTGAAGAGCTGGCCTTAATGTATCTGATGTTGAATGTATTGCTCCTGATACTAAACCATCTACATTTGATTTAGAATCTTTTAGCATTAACATTCCATAATATACAGGATCATTTACCAGTTCTTGTGCCTTTTCTATAGTCATTCCTTTGTGTTTTCTTAATTCAAATAATAAATCTGCATATTCTTTTGATTTAGAATTTTCACTTTTAGGATCTATTATTTTAGCACCATTAATATTGATACCTTCTGTTTTTGCTTTGTATAAGATTTGTTCCTCATTTCCGAATTAATATAATTTTTGCATATTTTTCTCTTAAAACTATCTCTGTGGCTTTTAAAGTTCTTATATCTTCTGCCTCAGGTAATACTATTGTTTTTATATTTTGCTTTGCTCTTTGTTTAATTGTTTCTATAAATGACATTTCTTGCCTCCTTTGTGAGATTATATCACATCACAGACCAAATTCGCAACCTAAATCTAAAAAAAACTTTTTTAAATTCATATTATATCTTACAATTCACAGTTGTAACGAATTTGATAGCCATTTAAAGCTAAAATATTATATAATATAAATTTAAGCATTTGCCACAAAATCTTTTATTTCTTCATCATTTTTTAATTCTTGAGTTAAAAAATGATATGCTCTTTTATCTTGTTCAATTGCAATTTTAGCAATTTCTTTGTTATTACGTAATCTATAACTGGCATATTTTATAATTATACCTTTATTTTTTACCGCAGTTTTTACAACTTCCTCATCATCTCTTAGTCTTTGTGAAGCATAATATAAAGTTTGCCCACAATCTTTTACACTCTCTAATATAAGTTCTTTATCATCTTTTAATTTTTCTGAAGCATAAAAGGCTACCCAAGGAGCAGTTTTAATAGCAGTCATTATAATTTCCTTATTATCTTTTAATCTCTCACTTGCAAATTCTAATGCTTCACCATCTTGTGTAACTGCCATTTTTACAACTTCTTCATCATCTTGCAAATTTTGAGAAGCATATTCTAATAATTTACCTTGAACTTTTACTTTTTCTAATACATATTCTTTATTATCATTATATTGTTTAAATTCTTCTATATCTATTTCCATATTATCATTCCTCTAATTTTGCAACAAGTGCCTTTATCTTTATCCCCTCTTTGCTAAACATTTCTTCATGTTCTGTTATTATGTTATTTTCAAAAATTGGTTCACTGTGTAAATCATATGTTTTTTTCAAAACTTCAAAATCACTTTCTTCTAAATATACTAATGTAGAATTAAATAAATCATCATCATCTGTTTTAAAATAAATTTCTGCACCTTCACTCATAAATGTTTTATATTTTTCTAATTGTCTAGTATGTGTTAATCTCTTTTTTCTGTGTTTACCTTTTGGCCATGGATTACAAAAATTTATATAAATTCTTTCTATATTATCTTTTTTATCTAATATAAGTGGTATTCTTTCTATGTCAAATCTAGTTATTGCTATATTATCTAATTCTAAGTTTTTTTCTTTATATGTATTTTCTATATTTCTTTTGGCTAAACCAAGCATTGCATCTATTAAGTCTATTGCTATATAATTTATATTTAAATTTGATGAAGCAAGCTTTGACATAAATTGTCCCTTTCCACACCCAAGTTCTAGATGGATTGGATTTTCTTTATTCTTAAAAAAATCTTTCCATCTGCCTTTATATTCTTCAGGATTGTTTATATAAAATTTAGATGCTTCTAATTCAGGTCTTGCCCATTTTTTATATCTTATTCTCATTTTATTGTCCTTTCATGTTTGATTTATTATTACAAAAAGAGTAAATCTATAAGCCGGGTTCTGTCATTTAAAATAGCCATTTATCTAGGATAATTATTACTAATTACCTCAAGCCACGCAATTCAAGAAGTTGCCGAGCAGGCTTAATCTTCTTTTTTAGGTGTTGCTCCAGATGGGGTTTACACTAGCCTATTATGTCACCATAATAGTGGTAAG
>CALXHD010000092.1 GCA_944388015.1 uncultured Clostridia bacterium
GTCCGTTCGACTTGCATGTCTTATGTGCGCCGCCAGCGTTTATCCTGAGCCAGGATCAAACTCTCTTGTTATTTTTTATTAACTTAAACTTTGTTTAACTTAATTATTTTATTTTCAAGTTCTTTCCAACTCTTTTTTCAAATTTACTTGTTCGGTACTTTTCTTTATTTAGAAAATACCGCTTTGGTTTATTCTCTAAAGGATTTTATTGTTTAGTTTTCAATGTTCATGTCACACTCTTTTCGTGTGGACAATTTGTATTATACTCTCTTTTTATTACTTTGTCAACACTTTTTTTGATTTTTTTTAAGTTTTTTTGACTTCCTTTTTTTGCCAGTTACGAAACCGTTGATTTTAGTGCATTCTACTGTTAATTCATTTTTATTTTTATATATTAAAAAAGTTACACTAGCTTTCTAAAGACATGCACACTTGTGCAAAATTACTTTGCAATTATTTAAACAATAAAAGAGGAAGTTTGTATAATAAACTCCCTCTTAATTATTAATGAGATTTTTGATTACATGACAAGCTTAATTTTCCTTTAGTATAACTACTCTTTATATTACTGTTCTAAAAAATCATTTGATACAACTGTTATTTTATTTATTAGTTTTGTGTTTTCATCATAAGACATCGCTACTGTAAATTTAGTATCTTCATTTTCATCTAAAACTTTATTCATTTCTTCAATCTTACTTGGGTTTGAGCTATTTCTTTTTACATCAATAATCATTCCTTTAAATTCTTTGTCATCTTCGTCTTCACCTTCATAACTAAATTGTATGTCAACTAGACGGTCTTTTAGTGTTTCTGACATTTGTTTTAGAGTACTTGTGGTTATTTCTTTACCTATATAAAGTGTTAGTTGAGAATTAAATCTGTTTCTTTCTGCTTCTGTTACTGTTTCTTCATTTACGTCATCAAATTTTATTTCTGTTTTTATTATTCCAATATCTTTTAACATTTTGTTTATATCATCTAATTGTATCTTGTCAAGTGTATTTGAAATTTGGTTGTTGAAATTATTTTTCACTACTTCCATTATCATTTCTGCATCTGATTCATTTAGTGAGTCTAGGCTTATATTGTTTTCATTTGTTAATTCTTGTTTTTCTTCAAATTCATTTACTACATTTATATATTGACTTATTTTAATACCTAAATTATTCCCATCAACTATATATGCTAAATTATAGTTATTAGTTATTTCTGAATTTTCTTTGTTTTGTGTTATTTCTAGTGCAAAGTTTTTTTCTTCTTCTCCATCAGAGCTTTTTGTATATTTAAAACTTAAATTTTGTGCATTATTAGTAACTTGTCTATTAATTGTAAATATTTGTTCATTTTCTTTGTTATCTAATGTTTCTATATAGTCTATTTTTATTATGTCTGTATTATCTGTATCAATAGAAATTGTTTTTTTAGGTGTTTTTATCATTGTTTTTATGTTTTTTCCTTTATATTCATATACTGTTATTTCTGTTTCTTCATTACCTATATTATTATCTTTTATATATTGTATTTTTTGATTTATTGCTGAAATAGCAAGTTCTCTTAGAGTTTTCTCATTTTCAAAGATATAATATTTTTCTAACATGTTTTGCATATTATCTATTTTACCTAATATTATTTCATCTTTTTCTATTCTTTCTAATATAGCTATTATCAAGTTGTTAAATTCTTCTTCAGGTAATTTTAGTGAATATGCTGTCGCCTTATATGTATTCTCATTAACTACAACATTTTCTCCTGCTTTTTTTACATAGTTTGATGTTTGTGTATTTTGTTGTAAAATACTTAGATATGTACTTGATAGTACATTAATTTCACTATCAGTAAAGCTAATAAAATTAGATAGATTTAGTGGTTCAAAAATATATGTTAGTAATTCTAAGTCTTTTTTTTCTATTCCAGTTTTAACCTCTAATTCTTCTAGATTTGTGTTTGTAGCTGAAACATATTGTTTTATACCATCTAGTCTTACTGCATACTGGTTGCCATTTTTTATATATTCAATTTTTGCTACATCTGAATTTTCATATGCAAGTCTTACATTTTCATATCTATATGATTGTAATTTATCAATTTGTCCTGTAATATCCAATTCTGCCTTGTTCAATGTACTTTCTGAATCATTATTATTGTCTGTATAGCTAATGTTTCCTTTTAGATTCGTAGTTAGTTTTTGATTTTGAATAGCGTTAGTAATTTCTGTTGGATCTTTTTTTGCCATATCACCTACTATATTTATGTTTTGTGATAAATATTTTACAAATAATGAATAATTTGATTTAAACATATCTGTTGTAAAATATAATGCAACTAATGTTCCAATTATTATTAATATAATTAATACTATTGAGATTATAATTATTAATTTTTTCTTTTTTCTAGCAATCATTTTAACCTCCAAATTTAAACTTTTGTATACATTATTATTATATCTTTTTTTTATTTATTATTCAATATATTTTTTAAGTTTTTTTGTCTAACTACTTCATATATAATTATTCCTGTAGAAACTGATGCATTTAGAGAAGTTACTTTTCCTTTCATTGGGATTTTCACTAAAAAATCACAATTATTTTTTACTTTTTGACTTATTCCTTGTCCTTCATTTCCAATTACAATTCCAAGTGGTCCTGTTAAGTCTTGATTATAATAATATTTATCTGTGTTTATATCTGTTCCACATATCCATAATCCCTGTTCTTTTAATTCATTTATTGCATCTGTTATATTTGTTACTCTTGCTATTTTCATGTGTTCTACTGCTCCTGCAGATACTTTATTTACTGTGCTATTAACAGATACTGCTCGTCTTTTAGGTATTATTATTCCATGTACTCCAGCTGTTTCTGCTGTTCTTATTATTGAACCTAAGTTGTGTGGATCTTCTATTCCATCTAATATTAATATAAATGGATCCTCATTTTTATTTTTTGCTTCTTCTAACATATCTTCTATTTCACAATATTCAAAAGGTGGTACTATAGCAATTACTCCTTGGTAATTCTCTGTTTCTGCTATTTCTTGCATTTGACGTCTATCTTTTTCTACTATTATTATTTTTCTTTCTTTAGCTTTTGCTATTATTTTATTTATAGAGCCATGTCTTTCTCCTCTTGTTATGTATATTTTATTTATATCTTTTCCACTTTCTAGTAATTCTAATACTGAATTTCTTCCCTCAACTTGGTCTTGATTATTATTATTTTTCATTATACTCATTCCTTTTATACCATTTTATAAATTCTTCTATTCCATTTACTAATTTATTTATTCCCTCAATATTCTTAATGTATCTATACTTTCCCGTAATTTCTAATTGTATGCATATAATTTTTGTTTCTTCATGTATATATTTACTTATTGTATGTTCTGAGCTTGCTTTAAATTTTTGATTTTCTATAATATTTGTTATGCCATTCTTTTTTAATATTTGTTTTAATTCTCTGATTATATATGATTTGCCTGAAATGTTTTTACCATTATCTGTTCCTATTTCTACATCGAAATCGCTTTCCATTTTAGCTCCATGTAAATCTATTAGTAAATTTATTTTTTTATCTATTATTAATTGCTTTAAATCTTTTTTGTATGAATTATTTTCTATATCATAATTTGCATCATCCTGGTTATTATAAGTTTTGTATATTACATAACAATTTAAATCTTTTGCTATTTTTTGTGCTATTGCTCCTGTTTCTCCTTCTGCTCTTTTAATTTTTCCATTTCTTGTTTGTTCTACACAATGTGGTGCAGATATAACTACTGGAATTTTTCCTTTTTCTATTTTAAATGCTTGTCTATTTCTTATTTTTTGTAATTTTCCTATTTTGTTTATTTTGTTATTATAAAACTCTATTTGTTTTTTTGATATTTCCATACTTTCCTCTATTATTCATCATCTAATTTTAGAACAGATAAAAATGCTTCTTGTGGTACTTCTACACTTCCTATTTCTCGCATTTTTTTCTTTCCTCGTTTCTGTTTTTCTAATAATTTTTTCTTTCTTGTTACATCTCCACCATAACATTTAGCAAGTACATCTTTTCTCATTGCAGATATTGTTTCTCTCGCTATTATTTTTCCTCCGATTGCAGCCTGTATTGGTATTTTAAATAACTTTCTAGGTATTTCCTCTTTTAATTTTTCTACCATTTTTTTGCCTCTCTCATAAGCTCTGTCTTTGTGCAAGATAAAACTTAGTGCATCTACTTGCTCATTGTTTATATAAATATCTAATTTTACTAAATCTGATTTTTTATATTCTTTAAATTCATAGTCAAATGATGCATATCCTTTTGTTTTAGATTTTAAATTATCAAAAAAATCATATATTATCTCATTTAGTGGCATTTCATATATTAGTGTTACTCTATTTTCATCTAAATATTGCATATCTATATATATTCCCCTACGTTTTTGACAAATATCCATAACATTTCCAACATATTCTTTAGGCATATATATATTTGCTGTAACAAATGGTTCTTCTATATATGATATTTCTTGAGGTGATGGTAGTTCTGTTGGATTATATATTTCTATTATTTCTCCTGTTGCTTTATGTACTTTGTATATTACTGATGGTGCTGTTGTAATTAGTCCTAGGTCAAATTCTCTATCTAATCTTTCTTCTATTATTTCTAGATGTAATAATCCCAAGAAACCACATCTAAATCCAAAGCCAAGTGCTGCTGATGTTTCTGGTTCATAAACTAGTGAAGCATCATTTAATTGTAATTTTTCCAAAGCAATTTTTAGATTCTCGTATTCACTTCCATCTACTGGATATAGCCCACAATAAACCATTGGTGTTACTTTTTTATATCCTTCTAAAGGTTTTTCTGTTGGGTTATTAGCAAGTGTTACTGTATCTCCTACATGAATGTCTGATAAGTTTTTTACACTTGCAGAAATATAACCAACTTCTCCTGCTTTTATAATATCATTTGGCATATATGATCCTGGTACAAAATATCCTACTTCTGTTACAGTATATGTTTTTTTCGTAGCCATTAATATTATCTCGTCACCCACTTTTACAGTTCCATCAAAGACTCTAACATATGCTACTGCACCTTTATAATTATCATAATATGAATCAAATATTAGACATTTTGTTTTTGCATTTTCATCTCCTTTTGGAGCTGGCAAGTCTGTTATAATTCTTTCTAAAACTTCTTCTACATTTAAACCAGATTTTGCAGATAT
>CALXHD010000093.1 GCA_944388015.1 uncultured Clostridia bacterium
TTTACACACCTGACTTAGTTGAAATTACTAAGTCGAAGGTGTGTATTTCCATTTTTTTACTGTCAAACTTAGGTTATATATATTATATCCATTTATGTTTATTGTCAATAGTTTTTTTAAAAATTTTTGTGAATTTTTTGTGAACAAAACAAATTAGAATAAAACAAAAAGAAAAGTTTAAATTACATATTATAATACTTTCCTATTTGTTCTTTTTTCAATTAATTTTAGTATCATATATTTTGACGAATTAAACATTATGTGCTATAATCCATTTGTAACAAATTAATATATAGTTTAATTTTATGGAGGAAATTGTATGAGTAAAAAAGTTTCACCACAAAATGCAGAAATAATTTCTGCTAATAATTTTGCTAAGTCAAAACGGGGCTTTTCGGAACCGCAAATCATTAATGCTTATGATTTTTTTCATAGCGATGTACAACCTTTTGATTTTCTTGAAGGCTGTTTAACTGATGATGAAAAATCAGTTAGACTATTAATTGTTGCACAGTTTAGAGCTTCTCGTGCGATTGGAGATGCTTATTGGTATAGCTCAAATAGTGAATATAAAGTAAATCATGTAAAAGGTCTTACAAGGACTCGTATATGTATTACTTTATGCAAGTACGGTTTTTTTAACTCTAATAATTTTACAAGAGAAGGTCGTATTTATGATTGGTCTCCAATTATAAAAAACAAATTATTTCCTTTAAATGATTTTGAAATATGGCTTAAAAATTATGGTTGGAATTTAAACATGCATAAAGAGCAGTGTTCTGCAAATGATGTATGGTGGGAACTTGTTTCTGATGCTCTGTCATAAGTTTCCTAAGGTGTGATATCTATAATTGGATTTCACACCCTTATTTTTGACATTTTTATGTAAATGGTGTATAATTTATATGTAACTGTAAACACTTTTACAAAAAATGGAGGTAACATTTATGGAACAGATTTTTCCAAAAGAAGAAGCCGAAGCTAATTCTAAATTTGAAATTAAGCTTCCCTTCGAGACAACTGATGACGACGCTGATATGATATCAGCTGACAAATTCTATGAAAATAGAATTCGGAATGGGGATGCAATTAAAAAGCATCTTCTAGATCTAGCCAAAAAGCTAGTCAAGGAGGCCTTAAAAACCTCTTATGACTCCGAATTGGCATATGACACTATTGGAGATATGAAAAAATTCCGAGTAGTAGTCACTTTATGCCAATTTGGTCACTTTTATGAAGATGAGGATTTATCTTCATATGGGGAATATGATATTTGGTGTAATATTATATCAAATGGAATGTTTCCTCTAAAAGAATTCAAAGGGTGGCTACAGTCATTTGGCTGGCAATTAGATTGTCATTCAGATGATTGTAGAAAAGACGAGATTTGGTTAGACCTTGTGTCTAAGCCATTTATCTAACCTCCAAAGGTGTGGAATCTGTGATTTAGATTCCACACCTTAACTAATTATTTCATTTATCACATCATCAAACTCTTCACATTCACTATTTTTTACAACCCATATATGTCCTTTTTTATCATATTCTTTTAAATTAATATTTACTCCTTTTTCTTTTGCTTTTTCTACAAATATTTTACTATCTGGATTTAAAATATCATATGTTCCAGTAAAAATAGTTACATTTTTTAGATTCTCTACTGGACCATTTATAGGATTTACTAAATAACTTTCCATTCCATCTTTTCCTGCATATGCTGTTCCTGCAACTTTTAAAGCTTCTTTATTTAAATCTGTATCATATTTTTGTATTTTATCAATTTCAGTGTTTTTCATTGTAACATCTATCCATGGAGATATTAAAATTAATTTATTTGGCAATTCGATTTGTTCTTCTCCTAATTTTTCTTCTAAAGCTAAAGCCATTCCTCCACCTGCTGAATCACCCATCATTATTAGATTTTTTGGTTCGACTTTTTCAATAATTTTTTTATATAATGGTTCTATCATTTCAAATACATTTTTATAATTATTTTTTGGAGTTAGTGGATAGTCAGGTATAATAACAGAATATGATGTATTTTCTATTAATTTTTCTATAAAATTCCAATGGTAATCTGTTATTTCTGCCATATATGCTCCACCATGAAAATATAGTATATATTTATCTTGTTTATTTTCTTTTGGACTTACTGTAAATATATTTCTATTTTTGTATTCCTGTATATTTATATCATATTTAGATTCTAATATATTTGGCATTTTTGATTTAATGTCTGTAAAAAGAAAATATATTGCTATTGCTAGTCCTATAAATGCTAGTGTTAAAATTATTATAAGTAGTATCTTTAGTTTGCTCAATTATTTAGCCCTCTTTTCTGATTATTTTATAATATTTAATTCTTTTAGTTTTCTATAAATTCTTTCTATGTTTTTGCCATCAGTAAATTCATTTATTGTAGCATAATTATTTTCAAATTTTTCATTTCTTATTTTACTTAAATTTATATGCTTGTCTCTTATCGTTTCTCTTATAATATTTTCTAATTCATTTATATTATATGCTCGTTTTCCAATGTATTCATCATCTTTTGGCACAAGTTTTCCATTATATGTTTCATATTCTTTTAAATCAGGTTGATAAAATATAACTCCTGCTCCTTGATAAAATGAATTATAACATACTGATGAATAGTCTGTTATTAACATTTTTGTTTTTTCTAGGATAGTAGATATTTTTCCCTGCCAAAACCTCTCTTTAATATCAGTATTTGCTAATAATTCAAATACTTTTGGATGTGGTATTATTACAATCTTTTCTTTGTCTATATATTTACTAATCATATTATAAATTTCTATTGTATTTTTGTAATATGTTGATTCTTCAAAATCGTATAATTGTTCTTCATATGGTTTCCATGTCAACATTATTGTTACTATATCTTCTGAGTCTTGATTAATATGATTGTATTGTATTTTACTAAATATTGGTAATCCTGTTTTTAATACTTGTTCTTCTTCTATGTTTAGCATATCAACAACTGCGTCTTTTTCTTTTTCACTTCCTACTATTATATATGTAGCTTCTCCCTCTTTGTTTTTTGCAAATGTTGAACCATCTCCTTGACATTTCATGTATGTTATTCCATGTTGTAAAAATATAAATGGTTTATCACATATGCTTTTTCTTAATGCAGTATTATTTGATCTTAATATATTTAAATGTATTGGTGCTTCTGTTGAAATAAAGTTATTTGCATTAAATATCAACCAATAATATTTTAGTGAGTATTTTTTTACTACATTTTTCTCTGATTTTATCTTTTGATAATCTTCAGAATTTTTGTCTATTACATAATAGTTTTTTGATAATTTACTATTTTGTTTAGCAAGTAAAAATAAGTCAAATGTTCCTTCTTCTGCTTTTGATGAGAATTTTTCATAATATAAGTTGATGTTTTTTCTCCTTATTTTTATTGCTATTTTACTTATTTCATATAATAAATTAGAAATTATTTTGCTTTCCATTATTCTAAATTTAATTGTATTTTCTATTGGTTCTTTTAGTCTTTTTACAAGTACAAGATTTCCCCTCGTTGTTCTTCTAAAATGTACTGCATATTGTTTTACATATTTACTTTTTATTGGTGCATAATAATATCTTTTATTTTTTATTTTTTTGTTTTTTATTCCTATTCTATAATCTATTTTTCTACCATCTACTTCTATTTCCATTCTCATGTTTCCATTTATTTCTGATACATCTTGCAATATATCTTTCATATTAAATGTTAATTTATAAATGTCATTTGAAGTAATCATTTGGAATTTTGTTAGGTTTTGGTTTGTTTCTTTTAATCTGCATTCTTTGAATAATACTTGGTCTATGTATAGTTTTTCGCTTTTAATTTCTAAGTTATATTTGTTTATTATATATGCTAAGATTTTTAGTTCTATTTTTCTTTTGTTTAATTTTAGTCTTAATACTTTATACTTAAATTTTAGTATTTTTTTATATGCTTGTTCTTCACTACAATATGCATATTTTATTTTATTTTCTTCTGAAAATACTATTATTACATTATTTGATATATTTTTTTGTTCGTCTATTTCTATGTCTTCTTGTTCTATTTCTTCATCACTTTGTTTATTTTGTAAATCTTTATTGATTGTTTGTATAAGAAAAATTTTATTTTTTAATTCTTGACTAGTTACTTTTATTTTTGATGTATAAAATTTTCCATATTCCATTAATTGTAGTGGAATTTCTTCTATATCATTTTCTGTTTGTCTTGCTCTTATTTTTTTTATTATTATTTTGTTATTTTCTATATATACATCTATACCTCTCATATTATTGACTCCTTGCTACATTTCTTGTTTTTAATTTATCTATTAGTATCAATAATCCTTTATATGTAAATGTAATAATGACTGTTAAAATCATAGCTGTAAAGAAAAATATATAAGTATTTTTACACATATATTGATATTTGCTTAATATCATCATCGGTAGTCTTTGGAATATGTATAAAGGAAATAAATTTTTTCCCATCCATAATAATATTGTATTTTTTATATTTATTCGTCTCGTTAATAATATAACAATTAATGTGAAAGCTAAAGTATTTATATGATACCATAACATGTTTTTTCTAATTTTATATGTGATAATAAATATAATTAATATGTATATAAAAGATATTAATTCTTTTCCTATAATCCATTCTTCAATTTTCTCTTTATATGCTGAGTACGCAAATCCTAAAGCAAAACAAAAAGCTGTATTATACCACCATGTTTCCTTATAAAAACTCATAATTATAGTATATAACAGTGTACCTATAAACATAGATATTACTATGTTCTTTTTATCTTTAAATGATTTAAGTGATAAATATGCTATAAAGTACAATATTATTATACAAAATATGTACCAATTACTATTTCCGAATCCATCCCAGCCTATCAGAGATAAAACTAGTTTTTTAAGTGAAAAATCATGAGTTATAAAATATCTCGATGCAATCATAAATACTAAAACTGCAATATCAAAATGTAATAAGGTTGTTAATATTCTTTTTCTAGGTAAATTATTAATATAT
>CALXHD010000094.1 GCA_944388015.1 uncultured Clostridia bacterium
TGTACATTTATATATCCTTTTTTCTTTAATGAATTAATAATTCTTGATGCTTGTACATTACAGATATTCAATAACTTCCTTATATATGAATTAGACATTATACAATCGTTTTCTTTACTCAAAGACAAAATCATTGAAAAGATTGTTTTTTCTTTATCATTTAAATTCTTATCTACTAACACCTCATATGGTATCCATATTCCTTTAAATTCTTTCAATACTCCTTTTTCTTTCTAACCAATTGCTCCACAATCGATTCTGTGCCCTTTAAATATAAAGTTAGACTAACTATCAATGCTGGAAAATTTAAGCAATATCAGGCTTTTTCATATTTTCACAAATTGTAAGATTATACGGGTGTAAAATCTTTAAATGTGGGGATAGTTATATTATTTTCAATATCTATTTATTTATATTTTATATAAAATTATTCATATACTCTATCAAAAATAGAGGTATATTTAAAACCTTATCATTTTTTGCTAAATTATTCATGGAAAATCGTATGGCAATTTTGTTGCTATTTTTTTCATTATATCTAGTAAGACTTATATTATTTGTTGTTCTATTTGATTTTACCTCAATAGGAATTATTTCATTCTTATATTGTATAATAAAATCTATTTCATGTCTATCAAATGTATAATAGTTAGGTACATTATCTAACGTAGTTGTCAACATGTTCAGTACATAGTTTTCTGTAAATGCTCCTTTAAATTCTTCAAATAATTTATCACCCTCTACCACAATTCTACTATCTAAATTAGCCATTCTTCTAAGTAAACCAACATCACTTATATAAATTTTAAATGAACTTAAATCATTATATGCTTTTAATGGAAAATCTGGTTTTGTTACATTATAAATCTTATAAATCAAATTAGAATCATTTAGCCAGTTTAAAGCTGTTTCATATTCTCTAGCTCTAGCCCCTTCCTTAATTGTTTGATAAAGAAATTTTTTATTTTCTTTTGCTAATTGTGATGGTATACTATTCCATATTAAAGATATTTTATTTGCTTCGCTATTATTGGTATGTTTTGAAAAATCGCTTTCATAAGCCTTTAAAATATCTTCCTGTACATTATTTACCAATTCTATATTTTTTTCATTTACCCAAAGTTTAACAACTTCAGGCATACCTCCAATTATAAAATATGCCTTCAATTTTTCTTCCAATTGATTAAAGAATATATCTGGTATATTTTCCACACTCCTTATGCTTTTCATATACTCTACTAAATTATTGCAATTATCTGCAATCAAAAATTCGCTAAATGTCATTGGATACATGTTTAAAAATTCCACTTTCCCTACTGGAAATGATGTATGTGATAATCGTATTCCTAATAAACTGCCTGCACAAACTATATGATATTCATTTGCTTCTTCTTGAAAATATTTTAAACTATTTAACGCGTTCGGACATTCTTGAATTTCATCAAAAATTATTAGTGTTTTACCTGGAATTATAGCTTTTCCATATATAAATGATAATTGTTCTAAAATCCTCTTTGGATCTTTCGTATTATTAAATAAGTTATATAAGTCTTCATCGTGATCGAAGTTAAAATATGCTACTCCTTCATAATTTTCTTTACCAAATTGTTGTAAAATATATGTCTTTCCAATTTGCCTTGCTCCTTTTAAAATTAATGGTTTTCTATATTTACTTTCTTTCCATTTTATCAATTCTTCTAATATAAACCTCTTCAAACCAATCATCTCCTATAATTAGTATATTTTATTTATATACTAATTATACATCTTAATTCACACTTTCGCAAGTATTCTTATAATATTTATCACATTTTTGCAAATACTTTTGCGTTTTTTTTCACATTTTTGTGAATTCAGCTCTATTAAAGGTATATCCCGAAACATTGTCATCTATGTAGAAGTCTTTGTCATCAATATTCCAATTACGAGTTGAAGCATATTCTTTAATTATTCTTTTTTGTTCTTCTATACTTGAATAATTTTCTTTATCTTCATCTCTAGACAATCTGCAATATCCTACAATTGTCATTTTTTTCTCCTTAAGTTTCATAGGTGTTTAAAATTCATAATTTAAATAAATTTCTATAATTTTTATGACCATTTTAATTTATTTCTTTTATATAATTTTCAGTATTCCAAATAGCATATAACGGAATATTTAAAATTTTATTATTAAATTTTATATTTAATAGAGAGTATCTTATGGCAAATCTAGGATTATATTCTTTCATATATACTTTTAAACTTTGAGCTTTAACATTAATTCCTGCTTTTGCTTCAACAGGTATTATTAAGTTCTTATATGCAAATACAAAATCTATTTCACTTTGAAATTCGTTTGACCAATAATAAATTGTATTTACTTTTTTGATATTTCCCAATTCTTGAAGTACAAACTGCTCTGTAAGTAATCCATTAAATTCATTATATATTGAATCCTTTTCGATTATGGTTTCATAAGGTAATTCACAAAGAACTCTTAGTAAACCAACATCAAGTAAGTATATTTTGAATGCTTTTAAATCCTCATAGGATTTCAAGGGTTGCTTATTGCCACATTTTACTCTGTTTATAACTCTTATTAAACCTGTATCTTTTAACCAATTAATTGAATTTTCATATTCTCTTGCTCTTGCACCATCTTTTACAACACCATATATAAATTTTCTATTTTCTTTTGCTAATTGTGATGGTATACTATTCCAAACATATTGTATTTTTGTTGCTGTACTATTATCTGTATGTTTTGAAAAATCTCTTTCATATGCTTCTAAAATCCCCTTTTGGACTCTTTCTACAAGTTCAAAATCCTTCTCTTCAATCCATGTTTTTACTGCTCTTGGCATTCCACCTATAACAAAGTATTTTTTTAAATAATCTTTTAATTTATCTGTTATTAAATCTGGTAATTGTTCTAATTTATTTTTCTTAATTACATCAATTAAAATCTTCTCATCATTTGCAATCAAAAATTCTTCAAAGTCTAATGGTTGTAATTCTAAAAAATCTACTTTTCCAACCGGAAATGAAACTTGGTCATGTAAAAACACTCCCAGTAAACTTCCAGCACAGCATATTGCATATTGGGGCGTTTCCTCTGCAAAATATTTTAAAGATGTAAGTGCTCTTGGCAACTCTTGAATCTCATCAAATATTATTAATGTTTTTTCAGGTTCAATTTTCTTATGATTAAGTGCTGATAAATATTCTATAATCCTATTTGGTTCTATATTACCTTCAAATAAGTTTGCTATGTTTCCTGCATTTTCAAAATTTATATATAAAACATCATCAAAACATTCTTTTCCAAATTCTTGTAAAATCCAAGTTTTACCAACTTGTCTTGCCCCTTTTAAAATAAGTGGTAGCCTATCTTTTTTATTTTTCCATTCTTTTAATTCTGTTATGATTTTTCTATACATACTATCAGCTCCTTTTTATTCACCTATAACTAAAATCACATTTTCTTGATCAACAATTATAGACTTAATCACATTTTTTTGATCAATATATGTATATTATATCACATTTTCTTGACTATATACAAGTTTTCATGAAATTTTATCCTTTAAAAAATCAATGTTCATAAAAATTTTCCATTGCTGTTTTTAGTTTTGTTATTTTTTCTTTAGAAGTAATTTGCATATATTTAACTCCTCCATAATATTTCTCTCTAAATATTATGCAAAAAGAAATATATTAATTTCTTTTTGTCTGAAAATTACTTCTAAAATCTAATACTTATATTTTTCAAAATCATTTATAACCACCATTTATTATTAAGAACACTTAAAAAATTTCAAATGGATACTTCTAATAATAAGAGTCTAAATTTTTTCATTACATGTTGCAATTTTTACTATTTTCATTTATTATTTTTTAAGTTTCTTTATTATATACATTCCATTTTGTTATATAAATGTCCAGAAAATAAGAAATATAGTTTTATCAAATACAAAAAAAGAGGCATTCCCCTCTTTTTTGTCATACTTATAATTCTTTGTATTTGGACTATTTACTAGCTACTATTCCATAGTACCTTCTTCTAAGTAAAATTCCCTTATTAGTTGTATTGTTTTCTATGTATTGATTTAATATTTGCATATCAATATTATTTTCTATAAGATTATTGTTTTCATGTTCTTCTGAAAAATCATTCAATATTGGAGTTTTTAGCAATAAAGCCAATAGATCATCTTTAGTTTTATAATATTCTCTTTCATATATTGGTATTAATTCAACATTTTTAAAACCTGCATCTAATATATTTTCATAATCTATTTGACTTATTGGCTTTGTATCATTAAATGCTTGTCCTCTATTAAATAATCTTTTTAATTGCCAACAATCTAATTTGTCTACTCCTCTTACAAGTAATAAACCATCTTTTTTTAGTGTTTTATAAATTTGTCTTGCATCAATACAAGTATTTCTTGCTACTACAATATCAAAATAATTATCTTCTGTATCCATATTTAAATTGTCCATCATTCTAAATTTAATGTTTTTCTTTTTAGATTTCTTTAGATTTTCCTTTGCTGTTTTTATCATTTTTGGTGAAAAGTCAGTTCCAACAATTTCTAAAACCTCTGGAAATTCATCAATTAATATCTCTCCTCCACCTGTTCCTAAATCCAATATTCTAGATTTTTTTGTTGCTTTTTCATTCAATATTTTAGATATATCCCAATTTGTTAAACTCTCTGTTTCACAATTTATCTGACTAAAATCCCAATTTTTTATTTTATTATAATAATTAAATTCATTGTGTTTCATCAAAAAATCCCTCTTCTCTATTTCATAATGTTATGTTTTATTTTCTTTTACTTACTCATATTCTTTTACAAAATCTATACTCTATTTATTGCTTAGTATATCATATAATTATGATATTTTGAATAGATTATTTTATTTTTATAAATTTGTTTTTGCCAAACTGTAAAATAACTTCTTTATTTAAATTTATAACTTTATTAATATCTTCAATTAATTGACTATCTATTTTTACACCTTTTCCTTGTATCATTCTTTTAGCTTC
>CALXHD010000095.1 GCA_944388015.1 uncultured Clostridia bacterium
ATGCTGGTAAAAGTAAAACAGATGGTGTATTTTCTACAACAATACATATTTTTCCATTTAGTAACTTGTAAGATACATAATCAGGTCTTTCAGTAGTTATTACATTTGGAAATAAAGATTTATTATTACTTATATATTCATAAATGTAATTACTATCAGGAATACTATCAATATTTATTTTATTAATTTTATTAACAATTTTTTTTATTAATTTTTCATTAGCAATATCATTTACATATAATATTCCAACTTTGGTATTGCTTCTTTTTCCTATTACAATTTCTTTTAATACTAATTCATTATTTTTAATTCTTTTTCTTATTAATCCAATATTAGTTTGATAATTTTCAGTGAATGAATCCTTAGGACCTTTTATTGATTTTTCATTTTCACTACTTCCAATACCACTATCTAATTGTTTTCTAAATTCTAGCGAATAACACTTGGATCTAAAAAATAATATTACAAATCCATTATATAAGTTAAAAATTGCATCATTATAATTTTTAATTTCATTAACTTTAAAAGATGGAATATATTTTTCTATTAAATTTTTAAAATCAAATAATAAAAATTTATTATTATTTATTTCACTTAAAGGTTTTAACAAAAAATCATTAATGTTTTTAGTATCACATAACGTTTCAAAAAATAATAAAATAATATATTCACCTTTTATATTAATTTTTTTTACAACAAAATCAGGATTTTTTGAAAGATTATTTATTATTTTATTAAACATAAAATCACCATTTTTATTATTAACAATAAATGAATAAATATGCTATAATAAAGAAGGTGATATAACTTATGTATTCAAATATTATTGGTCAAAATAATGAAGGGGAAGGTATAACTAAAATAAATGGAATAATAACTTTTGTACCATTTGCATTAAAAGGAGATATAGTAAATTTAAATATTATTAAAAAAAATAAAAAATATAATTATGCAAATTACACAAATGTATTACAAAAAAGTATAGAAAGAAAAGAACCATTATGTCAGTATTACTATGAATGTGGTGGTTGTAATTTAATGCATCAAATATATAAATATCAATTAAATTTTAAAATTGATAAAGTAAAAAATAATTTTAAACATATATGCAATATAGAAATTAATAATTTAAAAATAGAATACGATAATGAATATAAATATAGAAATCATATTATATTATCTGTTGAGAAAGATAAAATAGGTTTTTATAAAAATAAAACTAATCAGATTATAGATATAAATTCATGTTTAATAGCAAGTGAAATAATAAATAAAACCATTAAAGATATAAAATTATTTTTAAGTAAATATCCAAATAATAATATAAAAAGAATAAGTATTAAATCATATGATCAAATTATGATTAATATTGAATCAGATAATTTTATATTAATTAAAGAATTTAAAAAATATGTAAATTATCATTCTCTATATATAAATAATAATTTTATTGATGGCAAAGAAAAATGCACAGTACATTTAAAAAACATAAAATATGAAATTTCAAATAAATCTTTTTTTCAAAAAAACACAAATATGACTATTAAGTTATACGATTATATAAAAGACAATATAAACAAAAATGAAAATATTTTAGATTTATATTGTGGCGTTGGTTCAATTGGAATATATGTAGGCGATAAGTGCAATAAAATTGTAGGTATAGAAATAACAAAAGAAGCTATTATAGATGCAGTATATAATGCAAAATTAAATAATATTAAAAATATTAAATTTATATGCGGAAAAACAGAAGAAAATTTGGATAATATCTCAAATATTGATACAATAGTTGTTGATCCTCCAAGAGTTGGTCTAAATAAAAAAGCAATTAAAAATATTAATAAAATTAAACCAAAAAAAATTATATATGTTTCTTGCAATTCAACTACTTTATGTAGAGATATTAATTTATTAAAAGAAAAATATAAAATAGATGAAATAAAACTATTTGATTTATTTCCAAATACTTTTCACGTTGAATGTGTGTCAGTGCTAAGTCGAAAAGCCTAGTAAAATAAGGAGTTTTGAAAATAAAAAAATTTCAAAAAAGTGAAAAAAGTAAAAATTTTTGAACTTGTAAAAATAGGGTTGTATGTATGTAATATGTTTCCACATACTAGTTTGAAGATTAAATCCTTTAGATATGTTACAAGGAATAAATCTTAATTTTAACTATTTTATAGTTTTATTTATATAACTTTATTATTAAAAATTCATTATACGAAGATTCGGTAGATATACTACTTATTAATCATATTATAAAATAACATATTAAACATATTGAACTGATTAGAGGAATCAGTTCTTTTTTTGTGCCAGAGATGGAATACATAGCCATTTTGCTTAATTGTAGAATGGCTAAATTTAAAAGAAAGGAGGAGAATATATGCAAGAAAGTAAGTGCAAGGTAATTGCTATCACAAATCAAAAAGGTGGCGTTGGAAAGACAACTACTACTTTTAATCTTGGAGTAGCATTAGCAAAACAGGGGAAAAAAGTCTTGTTAGTAGATGTTGATCCACAGAGTAATTTAACGACCTATGCAGGTTGGTACAACTCAGATGAATTAAAATACACTTTATCGGACTTAATGGAACAATCAATGAATGATGATGAAATTAAAACAAAAGAATGTATATTGCACCATAAAGAAAATGTAGATTTAATTCCTTCTAGTTTAAATCTGTCGGCGTTAGAGAATTCATTAGCCTATGCTATGAGTAGAGAATATACTTTAAGAAATTGTTTATCTGTTGTAAGAAATGATTATGATTATATACTTTTAGATTGTCAGCCAAGTTTAGGAATGCTTACTATAAATGCTCTCGCAAGTGCAGATAGTGTTCTTATTCCAGTTCAAAGTCAGTATTTTGCATTAAGGGGAATGACTGATTTGTTTAAAATAATAAACAAAGTAAGAAGACAAATAAACCCTACACTAAAAATTGATGGAGCATTATTAACATTAGTTGATAGAAGAACTAATCTTTCAAAAGAAATAGAAAAACAGATAACAGATAATTATGGGAGTATGTTAAAGTTATATAAAACTCAAATACCTCGTGCTATTAAAACTGCTGAATCTACTTCACAAGGAGAAAGCATTTTCTCTTATGATAAAAATGGATTAGTAGCAGAAGCATATTCTTCATTCGCAAAGGAGGTGCTTAACGATGGCAAAGAGCCTATCAAAAATGCCACTACCAAAGTTAGATGACCTTTTTACGACAGAAGAAGAAAGAAATATTGCTAGTTTAGAAAAAGTTGTTGATATAAAAATTACAGATATTGACGATTTTCCAAATCATCCATTTAAAGTTATAGACAATGAAGATATGGAAAAAATGCGAGATAGCATTAAAGAAAATAAAGTTCTTGTTCCTGCTTTAGTAAGACCAAAGCCTAATGGAAGATATGAAATGATTTCTGGACATAGAAGAAAAAGGGCAAGTGAATTAGCCAATAAAGATACCTTACCTTGTATAGTAAGAGAATTAACAGATGATGAAGCAACTATTATAATGGTAGATAGCAATATTCAAAGAGAAGAAATTTTACCAAGTGAAAAAGCATTTGCATACAAAATGAAATTAGAAGCACTTAGTCATCAAGGAAAAAGAAATGATTTAACTTCTCGACAGGCTGTCGAGAAGTTGACTACTGCTGATGAAGTAGGTAAAGAGTATAATGAAAGTGGCAGACAAGTTCAAAGATATATTAGGTTAACTGAATTAGTACCAGAATTACTTGATAAAGTAGATAATAAAGATATTGCTTTTCTTCCTGCAATAGAATTGTCTTATCTAACAAAAGAAGAACAATACTTTTTGTTGGATTGCATAGACTACAATAGTTGCACTCCATCTCACGCACAGGCAATTAAAATGAAAAAATTAAGTCAAGATGGAAAACTTACAGAAGAAATTATTGATAGTATAATGTCAGAAGATAAGCCTAATCAGATTCCCAAAATGAAATTCAATGAAAACAGAATAAGAAGTGTACTCCCAAAAAACATTGAAGATAAAAAAATTGAAGATTATGTTGTGAATGCGATTGAATTTTATAACAAACACTTGCAAAGACAAAAGTCTATGGATGCAAGATAATGGGAGTTTGTATTCCACAAATCCCTCCTTACAATCCACCCTAGTATATATTACTAACTGTTATTTACTAACTGAAAGAAAATTGTAGAAGTGCAAGATTAAAAAGTTTAGATTATAATATCACTAAA
Organism: uncultured Clostridia bacterium; assembly: GCA_944388015.1. Lineage (GTDB taxonomy): Bacteria > Bacillota > Clostridia > TANB77 > CAG-508 > CAG-269. The sequence goes on from CALXHD010000095.1 coordinate 4,241, forward strand.
GGAGTGATAGATATGGGCAAGAAAATACTTTTTTCAGTCAGTATAATTCTTATTTTGAGTAGTGTTGGAATATTTCTTCTTTTCAACAATTTTATTGAAAAAGCAGAAAAGAAAGACACAGTAAACGATGTTGTAGTAGAAGAAAATCAGGAACTTGATGATGAAAAGAATGTTAAAAAAGAGCAAGAAACAGAAACAAGTGAAATCATTGATGAAATAGAGGAAAATACTGGTGAAAGTAATGAAACTATTCAAGAAAATACACAAGAAAAAAATTCTAATATTCAAAAAAATGAAAGTAACCAACCTGTTAAAACAGAACAAAATGATGAAAAAAATCAAGTTCAAGAAGAAAAACAAGAATCTACAACAATAGAAGTGCCTAAAGAAGAACAACCTCCACTGATAGATAAAGAATTAGAAAAGTTAAAAAAGCAAGTTGAATATGCTACTTATGAGGAATGTCAAAAAGCAGGTTTTGAAAAGGCATTTTCAGACACAGTTAATATTTTAGGATTTAGTTGTCAAGATGTAATTTATAAAGGTAAAGTTTTAGGTTATAAGTTGCACATTGATTATACAAATCCAATGGAATAATTTATTTTAATAAAAGCAACCATAAAAGGTTGTTTTTTTAATTTTTAGAAAGGAAATGATAAGAATGAAAAAGAAAAAAATAGTATCAGTGTTATTGATTGCACTGACCTTATTTGAAGTATTCGCATTTGCTATTCCAACAATAGTTAATGCTGCTTCAAGTGGAACTTTATC
>CALXHD010000096.1 GCA_944388015.1 uncultured Clostridia bacterium
TAAAAATAGATAAAGTATTATTCAAGATGGGATTTCCTAAAAATTATAGAAATTTATTTGAACTATGAATAACTTTTTTGCAACATTTATATAAAAAAATTGGACTCCTATTGTCAGAAGGATATATTTTATGTATCTAAAACAGGAGGTGATTTTTTGATTGCAAAGAAAAATTATAGATATTAGAATTTTGTAAAGTAATTTTAGACTAAAAGAGATATTTGTTTATTTCTTTTTGCATAATATTTAGAGAGAAATATTATGGAGGAGTTAAATAATATGCAAATTACTTCTAATGAAATTTCTAATACAAAATATATGCAAATTTATTTAACTAAAGAAGAGTTAAAAATCCAAGAAATACAAGATAAGATAAAAGAATATAAGAAGCAAAAGTATAAAATAGGAATATTTGTAACAGGAAAAGAAAAGTATCCCGAAATTCTTAAAAAAATAGTTACAAAACAAGTGGAATTATTAGATAATGTATGTTAACATAGACCAAGAGCAATATCAGGCAAAAGGAGGAAAAATGACAGTTGCACGGATATTGTAGATTGTCTAGAGATGAAGATAAAGAAAATTATTCAAGCATAGAAGAACAAAAAAGAATTATTAAAGAATATGCTTCAACTCGTAATTGGAATATTGATGACAAAGACTTCTACATAGATGACAATGTTTCGGGATATACCTTTAATAGACCTGAGTTTACAAAGATGTTAGAAAAAGTCAAAGGAGGAAAAATTGATGTAGTTATAGCAAAAGACTTATCAAGAATAGGAAGAAACAATGGAAAAGTTTTGGTACTTATTGATGAATTTAAAAATATGCAAAAAAATTTAATATTAGTTTCTGAAATGGGTGGTTCTTATGATGTATTAAATGACAGAGATGATTGCATAGGAATTACAACTTGGTTTAATGAAAGATATGTAAAAGATTGTTCAAGAAAAACAAGAGATCATATGTATTCAAAACAAAAAACAGCAAGGCTTATAATGGGAAATTACTATGGTTATGAAAAAATTTTCAAAGACAATATACCAATGTTATATGTTATTGAAGAACTAAAACCAGTTATTAAACTTATATTCAAATTATATGTTGAAGATAGAATGGGTTTTCAAAGAATTAGTCAAGAATTAAATACAAAATATAATTATCCTACACCATCTAAATATTATAGAGAAAAACACTTAGAAAGAGGCAAAATATATAAGCATAAAGTACAGGAAAAATGGACAAAAGATATGATAAGTAATATTTTGAAAAATGAAGTTTATACTGGAACTTTGATTACTCATAAAAAAAGAACTATAAATATAAGAGGAAAAGCTGTAAAATTGCCTAAAGAGGAACAATTTATATTTGAGAATCACCATGAACCTATTATTTCAAAAGAAATATTTAATTTAGCACAAGAAATAAGAACTAAAAAATTAAAACAAAATACATCAAGCACAAATAAAAAAAGAGACTATTTTTTTTCAGGAATGTGTGCATGTAATGATTGTGGCTCTGGTATGTCAGGAATTATGATTAAAAGGAAGGTAACTGAAAAAGGTTATGATTGTTCTAAATATAGGCAATTTGGAACAAAGGCTTGTCATTGTCATGAAGTAAAGGAAAAAGATATTTTAATTCATTTAAAAAAGTTATTAAAAAATACAAAACAAAAATAAATAAAAGAAATAAAAAATATAAAAATTGAAATAAAACAAAATAAAAAAGAAAATAACAAATTAAAATTACAAAATAAATTAAATATTTTAAATGAAGAATATAAAATGCTTGTTAATCAAAAAATAAAAGAATTAGTATCTGCAAACAGCGAAATGTCAAAGATTATTGAGAATACATATAAAGAGTTAGAGAAAGAAAAGATGCAAAGTATATCTTACATACAGACATTATTAGAAAAAGATGCAAAGAAAAATTTAGAAGAAAAAGTAAATAAACTAAAAACTTCAATAGAGTATTTTGATGATATTATAAATTCAGAAGTACCAAACAAAATGATATTACAAATGATTATTGATAAAATATATATTTATAGAGATAAAACTATTAAATTTAGATTAAAAGTTGATATTAATAAAATGATTTAAATACACCCAAAGATGCGTACTTTACCCCCGTATGCACTACTGAAATGATAGCATTTACAAAAGCACATACATATTTCAAACAACTAAATACAGAACTATTAGGTTTAAGTGTAGATAGTAATAGTTCACATCTAGCATGGGTATATGACATTTATTTAAAAACAGGCGTAACAGTATCTTTTCCAATTATAGCAGATAGAAATGGAGAAATTGCTAGAAAATATGGAATGATATCAAATGATGTAAGTAATACAGAAACTGTTAGAAATGTATTTATAATAGATGATAAAGGAATTATAAGAACAATACTTGTTTATCCACTAAATATAGGAAGATTTATCCCTGAAATTGTTAGAATAGTGCAGGCTCTACAAATGGCAGACTGTAGTAATAGCTCTACACCCGCAAATTGGATTCCGAATCAGCCTGTAATTATTCCTCCACCAAAAACTTTTCAGGCTTTAAAAGAAAGAAATGAAGAAATACAAAAAAATAAAAATGGAGTAAGTTGGTATTTGAGCTTTAAAGAACCACCAACTAGATGTTTAGAAGATTCCAGGGGAAACGAAAAAAAGTGACAAAACTCACTATCTTTTCTAATAGATTAAAAATGTTTCTCGCAATCTTATTAATATAATTATGTTTACAATATGACCTAGATATGCTATAATAATAGTATATAGGGCAATTACCCTATGTAATCATCAACATTATATTATATATTGCAGGAGGAAAAATTCATGTTAAAAGAAGAAGAAATGAAACGGCTCAATCTGCAACTCGGTTGGATTTACAAAAAATTAGAAAAAGCCGAGAATAAGGGACTTGGAGGAACAATCGTAACAGGCTTCTTATACGAGGAAGCCATAGAGGAGTTAAAGCAAAACGGCTATAAAGTCAAAGCTGTCAAAAGCGAAAAACTCCTAACTAAAAACGATGGTTATCCATCATATGCGATTTACAAAACTTCTGTGAAAGAAACACCAGAAGGTTCCGTCAATCTAGAAGAAGAAAAAAATGCAGTAGAAAAAATAGAAGAACTGCATTTTGAATTCTTTGATTAAAACTGAATAACATGCTAAATACAGGTAGATAAACATATACTTATATGAATCTACCTGTATTTAGTTGTACACAAAGTTATTTCATAAATTTGTATACATAATGTTTTATCTATTAGGAAATAATATGAAACTTTAAGTTGCGCAACTCAAAATGAAAATAAAATTTTATTTTCAAAAGAAAGTCATACTAACTTTCCTAATAGATATTTTTTTACTTGACAAATAAGCAAAAAAAGTGCTAAAATAGTTAGGCACAAACGGAAGATAAGGTCTATTGAATGTACTAAAATATTAAAAGGAGGAGGAAAACAAATATGATAAAAAAACTAGCAAGTTACATAAAAGAGTACAAAAAATCTACAATTTTAACACCGATATTTGTAGTATTGGAAGTAGTAATGGAAGTAATAATTCCACTTCTTATGGCAAAAATAATAGATGTAGGAATACAAAATGGAGATGTGCATTACATCTTAGAAATGGGAGGACTATTAATTGTTTCAGCAATCTTATCATTAACATTTGGAATGTTATCAGGAAGATTTGCAGCAAAAGCATCAGCAGGATATGCTAAAAATTTAAGAAAAGCAATGTTCCATAAAATACAAGATTATTCATTTGAAAATATAGACAAATTCTCAACATCAAGCCTAGTAACAAGAATGACAACAGATGTTACAAATGTGCAAATGGCTTTTCAAATGATAATAAGAATTTTAGTAAGAGGACCAATAATGATGATATTTGCATTATTAATGGTTATGTCAATAAGTTTCAAACTATCAACAATATTTTTAGTTGCAATACCTGTTTTAGGTGCTATATTATTTTACATAGCTATAAAAGCACACCCAAATTTTGAAAGAGTATTTAAAAAATATGATAAATTAAATAGAGTCGTTCAAGAAAATGTTTCAGCAATAAGAGTAGTAAAAGCATATGTTAGAGAATCTTTTGAGGAAAAGAAATTTAAAGAAGTAAATGATGAAGTATATACAAACTTTAAAAAAGCAGAAAAAATAGTTGCATTTAATGGACCGGTTATGCAATTTACAATATACACATGTATATTATTAATTTCTTGGATAGGTACTCAATTAATAGTTGGTGGAGAAATGCAAACAGGACAATTATCAAGTATTATTACATATGCTTGGCAAATATTAGCAAGTTTGATGATGTTATCATTTGTATTTGTAATGATAATTATAGCACAATCATCAGCAGAAAGAATCATAGAGGTTATAGATGAAGAGCCAACTATAAAAAATAAAGAACAAGCTATAAAAGAAGTAAAAAATGGATCTATCACATTTGAAAATGTAAGCTTTAAATATAGTGATGAAGAAGATGAAGATAAATATGCACTTGAAAATATTAATTTAGATATAAAAGAGGGAGAGACAATAGGTATTATTGGAGGAACAGGAAGTTCAAAATCAACCCTTGTACAACTAATTCCTAGATTATATGATGTTACTAAAGGAAGTATAAAAGTTGGAGGAATAGATGTAAAAGATTACGATATTCAGAGCTTAAGAGATGCAGTAGCCATGGTTTTACAAAAAAATGTTTTGTTCTCAGGTACGATTGCCGAAAACTTGAGATGGGGAAAGAAAAATGCAGACCAAGAAGAATTAGAAGATGCTTGTAAAGTTGCACAAGCAGATGGATTTATAAAAGAATTCCCAAGTAAATACGAAACTGTGCTAGATCAAGGTGGAACAAATGTATCAGGAGGTCAAAAACAAAGAATATGTATTGCAAGAGCAATATTAAAGAAACCAAAAATATTAATATTAGATGACTCAAC
>CALXHD010000097.1 GCA_944388015.1 uncultured Clostridia bacterium
GCGCAGAACAAATTAACGGAAAGCCAAAGAGAAAAGCTAAAATTATTACAAATTTTAAGGCTTTCCGATTTGTTCTACTATCTTTTTTATTATGAAGTAGCTTTATTTTTGCTTTTTAATAAATTTTTAAAATACATATTGACATATAATTATAAAGTGTTATAATAAACATATAACAGATATAACACACATAACAGCGAGGAGGGGAAATATGAATATAATATTAAGTAATAGTAATGGGATTCCGATTTTTGAACAAATAGAAAATGCTATAAAAGAAGCTATATTTTCCAACGAATTAAAAGAAGAAGACATGTTGCCATCTGTAAGAAGTTTGGCAAACGATTTAAAAATAAGTTTTCTAACAGTAAAAAGAGCTTATGACGAATTAGAACAAGTAGGATTTATAAAAACAATTCAAGGAAAAGGAAGTTTTGTCGCTCCTAAAAATGTAGAATTAATCAAAGAGGAGAAATTAAGGGAAATTCAAGACTATATTGAGAAAATATACAATATTTCAAAAATGGCAAATATTTCAGGAGAAGAGGTAAAAGAATTATTTAGAATGATATTTGAGGAGGATTTTTAGTATGGAAAACAATATTGAGTTACAAAATGTTTCAAAAAAATATAAAGACTTTGAATTAAAGAATATTAGCTTCAACGTACCACAAGGTTGTATTGTTGGTTTAATTGGAGAAAATGGAGCAGGTAAAACTACTACAATAAAATCTATATTGAATATTACTAAATCAGAAGGAACTGTAAAAATATTTGGAAAAGATAGTGTAGAAAATGAAAAAGAAATAAAAGAAGAAATAGGGGTAGTATTAGATGACAGCTTTTTATCAGACTACTTAACTGCAAAACATGTAAATTCCATTATGAAAGAATTTTATAAAACATGGAATGAAAACAAGTATGTAAGTTTATTAAAAAAGTTTAACTTACCAACAGACAAATTAATAAAAGACTTTTCGAGTGGTATGAAAATGAAACTAAAAATTGCAACAGCAATATCACATAATCCTAAAATTTTAATACTAGATGAACCAACGAGTGGACTTGATCCAGTTGTAAGAAATGAGATATTAGACATATTTAGAAAATATATAGAAGAAGATGAAACAAGGTCAATATTGCTATCAACACATATTACATCAGACTTGGAACATATATCAGATTATATTGTATTTATAGAAAAAGGAAAACTGATATTTAATTTACCAACAAATGAATTATTAGAAAACTTTGGGATAATTAAATGTAGTAGAGAAGAATTTATTAAGTTGGATGAAAAAGATTATATTACTTATAAAAAAGGAAAATATCAATATGAGATTTTAACGGACAATAAAGGTAATATAAGAAAAAAATATAATATTGCAACCATTGACAAACCATCTATTGAAGATATAATGTTATTTTATATTAAGGGGGAAAAATAAGTATGATAAAAGGATTATTAAAAAAAGATTTATATAATTTATCAAGTTATAAATCATCATTGATTATAATAATTTTATTTTGTGGAATTGCAATTATAGGAACAGAAGCCATTAATATTGCACCAATTGTAATTTGTTCAATAGTTGGTATGATTTCACTTTCTACATTTAGTTATGATGAATTATCAAAGTCTAATAGATATATTCTAACATTTCCAACAAATAGAAAAGAATTAGTAAAAGAGAAATATATTTTAGCAATAGGGGCAACTATATTAGGAGGAATATTTGGGTTACTACTTACAATAATAGTTGTAAATGTGATGAATTATATACGACTAGAAAATATAATAAATCTCGATTTTGAAAGTTTAATTATAACAACGATAGGAGGAATGTGGGGAATATCTTTAATACAAGCAATTCAAATACCAAGTATATATAAGTGGGGAGCAGAAAAAGGAAGAATTCAGATGTTTGTATTACTATTTGTAATCATAGCAGTTGTTTTAGGACTAGGATATTTAATGATGAAAGTAAATTTTAACATTAATATAGAAATGATAGAAAATTTTATGAATAAATATGGAATTATATTATTAGTTTTGCTTATGATAACCACATATTTTATATCTTATAAAATAGCATATAAAATATATAAAAATAAAGAAGAATAGCAAATCATTGTTCTTTTGTCAAACAGAAGGAATATTCTAACAAGAAATAATAAGGAGGAATTTAAATGTCTAGAAATGAATTTATATGTGATTGTAATGTAATCCATCAAGATGTAGTTGATAAAACAATAAAAAAGATGCCAGAAGAAGATGTATTTAATAAACTTGCGGAATTTTTTAAAATTCTTGGAGATACAACTAGAGTAAAAATTTTATTTGCTTTAGATCAAAACGAAATGTGTGTATGTGATATTGCAAATGTGCTAGGTATGAGTAAATCATCTATTTCACATCAATTAGGGACTTTAAGGAGAAGTGGAATTGTAAAATGTAGAAAATCTGGTAAAGAAGTTTTTTATATGTTAGATGATAACCATGTAAAAGAAGTTTTTGAAATAGGAATAGAACATATAGAACATAAAAAGTAAAAAAATATAAAATTACTAAATGAAGCCAATTTATTAGACAAAAAAGTTTAATAAAGAGGGTTCATTTTTATTAGGTAAAGTGGTTTTAATATATAAAATAATCTTACAAAAATGTCATTTTAAAATTAGAAAAATATGTTATAATCAATTTGGAGGAAAGTAATGATGAAAAAAATATTAATAGTTGAAGATGATAAAAAAATTAGACGAGAATTAGAAGTTTTTTTAAACAAAAATGGATTTATAGCAAAGGGATTAGACAAATTTGATAATACTATTCAAGATATATTACAAGAACATGCCGATTTGATATTATTAGATATCAATTTACCATATGCAGATGGAGAATTTGTATGTAAAGAAATAAGGAAGACATCTGATGTACCAATTATAATGGTAACGAGTAGAGATAATGAAATAGATGAATTAATGAGCTTAAATTATGGAGCAGACCAATATGTAACAAAACCATATAATATACAAATTTTACTTGCAAAAATAAATGGTCTATTAAAAAGAAATCAAAAGAAAGAAAAAGATATTCAAAAAATTGATTGTAATGGTTTTATATTAAATGTGGCGGAAAGAGTAATTGAAAAGAGTGATAGAAAAATTGAATTAACGAAAAATGAATATAGTATTTTATATTATTTAGCAAAGAATAGAGGAAGAGTTGTATTAAGAGATGAAATTATGGACTATTTATGGGAAAGTGAAGAATTTATTGATGATAATACATTAAGTGTAAATATAAAGAGATTAAGAAATAAATTAGAAGAATTGGGATTTACAAATAAAATAGAGACAAGGAGAGGGCAAGGATATATGTTAGTATAAAAACAAGGATTTTTTTATTACAAACTGTAGGGCTTTCTGATTTGTTCAGATAGAAAACAATGAAAGGAAAAAGATAACATGAAATTTAGAGATTTTATAAAAGAAAAAATGATATTAATTATAGGGATAGTACTGGCAGTAATTAGTGTAGAAATATTATTGCTTGCATATAGAGTAGGAATTTTAGTACGATTATATGTTGCAATTATAACAGTATTTGTTGTAATATTTGCAATTTTAATTGAATATAAAAGAAAAAAAGATTTCTACAATCAATTGATAAGAAATATGGAAAGTCTAAAAGAAAAATATCTTATTTCAGAAATAATAAAAACACCAAATTTTGTTGAGGGCAAATTATTAAAGGAGATATTACAAGATACAGGAAAATCTATGCTTGAAAACGTAAATTATTATAAAAATATACAAGAAGATTACAAAGAATATATAGAATTATGGATTCACGAAGTAAAGATACCAATTGCAGCAAGTAAATTGATTATAGAAAATAACAAGAATGAAGTGACAAAAAGTATTGATGAAGAACTGGATAAAGTAGAAAATTACACAGAGCAAGCTTTATATTATGCTAGAAGTAATGCGGTAGAAAAGGATTATATTATAACTAAGACAAATTTAAAAGAAATTATAAATGGGGTTATTTTAAAAAACAAAACAACATTGCTTAATGAAAAAGTATCAATATATATTTCAAATCTAGAGTTAGAAGAAGTATATACAGATAGCAAATGGGCTACATTTATAATAAATCAAATAATTCAAAATTCTATTAAATATTCTAGAAGAGATAATAAAAAAATAGAAATTTGGTCAAAAACAAAGAATGACAAAGTAATTTTATATATTAAAGATAATGGAATTGGAATAAACCAAGGAGAACTTACTAGAGTATTTGATAGAGGATTTACAGGAGACAATGGAAGGATAATTGGAAAAAAATCGACAGGAATAGGCTTATATTTATGTAAAAAATTATGTGATAAGCTAGGATTAGGGATAGAATTAAATTCTGAAAAAGAAATAGGAACAGAAGTAAGAATAATATTTCCAAAAAATAGTTATACAAATTTTTAGTAGCTCTGTGATGGAGTTATTTTTATCTAAAAAGTTGTATAGTATAGAACAAATCGGAAAGCCTTAAAAATTACAATAACTTTAACTTTCTTCTTTGGCTTTCCGTTAATTTGTTCTGCACCAAATTTATGAAATAAATTTGTGTGTAATGTGTTTTATCTATTAGGAAAGTCAGTATGACTTTCCTAATAGATAAAGCAAAATAGCAAGAATTTCTTGCTATTTTCTAGTTTATATAGTAAAATAAAAACATGATAGGAGGTAGATAAAAATGACAGGAATAGGAATAGGAGAAAGCGATTTTAAAATGCTAAGATTAAAAGATAATTACTATATAGATAAAACAGAATATATAAAACA
>CALXHD010000098.1 GCA_944388015.1 uncultured Clostridia bacterium
GCGCCAAATTTATGTAATAAATTTGTGTGCAACGTGTTTTATCTATTAGAAAAGTCAGTATGACTTTCCTAATAGATGAAGAAAGGTAGCGTATTTAGTAAAATACTCTACCTTCTTCTTATATTTTATTTTAAGTTTGTATAAATCTTGTCTAATTCATAGAGTAAATACATTTTGTATGCCTTTTTCCATGCCCTGTATTTAATGTGTACCATCAAAACAATCTCTAATGTGGAAATTATTTCATTTTTTCTTTTATTCTAACTAAAGTATTTAGAGCATCAATAGGTGTTAATTCATTAAGATTAATTTTGTCTACCTCATGAGCAATTTCTGCCAATTTATAATTATACATATCAAATTGACCTTCAACTTGTTTTTTGTCTTTCTTTTCTAATTGTTTACCTGTTAATATGTTTTTTCTTTCAAGATTTTTTAAGATTTCGTTTGCTTTTTGTGTTACTTGTTTTGGAACTCCAGCAAGTTTTGCTACATGTATACCATAACTTTCATCTGTTCCACCTCTTACAATTTTTCGTAAAAATATAATGTCTTCTCCTTTTTCTTTAACTGCTATAGAATAATTCTTTATACCTTCTAGTTTATTTTCAAGTTCTGTTAGTTCATGATAATGTGTAGCAAATAGTGTTTTTGCTCCACATTTTTCTTTGTCAGCAATATATTCTGCAACAGCCCATGCAATTGATAATCCATCATATGTAGATGTTCCTCTTCCTATTTCGTCTAATATTATTAGACTATTTGGTGTTGCTTCTTTAAGTATAGAGGCAACTTCCATCATTTCAACCATAAAAGTGCTCTGCCCCATACTTAAATCATCTGATGCACCTACTCTAGTAAATATTTTATCTACTACTCCAATATGTGCTCCTTGTGCAGGTACAAAACTTCCAACTTGTGCCATTAATGTAATTAAAGCTACTTGACGCATATATGTAGATTTTCCTGCCATATTAGGTCCTGTTATTATTGATAGTCTGTTTTCATCTTTGTCCAAATATGTGTCATTTTCTACAAATAACCCTGCTCCCAACATTTTTTCTATTACAGGATGTCTTCCTGCTTTGATATCTATAATTCCACTATTATCAACTGTTGGCATGCAATAATTTAAATCTTCTGCAACTATTGCAAATGATGTTAATACATCTAAAGTCGATACAGCCATTGCAGATGTTTGTAGTCTTTTTATATTTTTTGATATTTCTTCTCTAATTTGTACAAATGCATTATATTCTAAATTTACTACTTTCTCTTCAGCACCTAAAATCTGATTTTCTAGATTTTTTAATTCTTCTGTTATAAATCTTTCTGCATTTGTTAATGTCTGTTTTCTTATATATCTATCAGGTACTTGGTTTAAATTTGATTTTGTTACTTCTATATAATATCCAAATACTTTATTAAACCCTACTTTTAGGTTCTTTATTCCTGTTTTTTCCCTTTCTTCTGCTTCTAATTCGATTATCCAGTTTTTTCCTTGTGTTGTAGCAGTTTTTAGTTTGTCTATTTCCTCATCATACCCTAATTTTATTATACCACCATCTTTTACTGTCATTGGTGGATCATCAACAATCGCTTTCTCAATAAGTTCATATATGTCTTTTAATTCATCTATGCTATTATATAATTCTGTGAGCATCACTGAATTGCAATTAGATAGTGTTTGTTTTAAGTCAGGTAATTTTTGTAACGAATTTTTTAATGTTATCATATCTCTTGCATTTGCATTTCCATATGCCATTTTGCCAGCTAATCTTTCTATGTCATAAACTTTTTTTAGATTTTCTGTTATATCTCCTCTTAATATCATGTCATTTTTTAATTCTTTAACACTATTTAATCTTTTGTTTATTTCTGCTACATCTATCAATGGGTCATTTAACCATCTTCTGAGTAAACGTCCTCCCATTGATGTAGATGTTTTATCCAATACCCATAAAAGCGTTCCTTTTTTTGATTTATCTCTCATTTTCTCTGTTATTTCTAAGTTTCTTCTTGCATTTATATCTAAAGACATATACTTTGATATTTGATATATTGTAATTTTATTTATATGATCCAAACTAGTCATTTGAGTTTGTTCTATATATTGTATTAATGCATTTATACTGCTTATTGCTAGTTTTTTATCTGCTATATCTTCTATCTTTTTATTATTTGTGTCTGTTATATTAAATCTTAAATTTAAATTATCTAATTTATCATCAAAATACTTATCTTCATAATTTGTTATGTAACAATCAAATCTCTCTTTTATTTTGGAGATTTCTTCTTCGCTATCTGACATCATTGTATTTATAACTAGTTCTGATGGATTATACCTTGCAAGTTCATCTAATAATAAAGGAAAATTTTGATTATCTTTTATTTCTGCTGAATAAAATTCTCCTGTTGATATGTCACATATACTTATTCCAAAATATATTCCTGATTTAAATATTGACATTATATAATTATTTTTTCTTTCTTCTAGCATATTACTATCTATTACTGTACCGAGGTGTTATTACTTTTATAACTCCTCTTTTTACTATTCCTTTTGTTGTTTTTGGATCTTCTAGTTGTTCACATATTGCTACTTTATACCCTTTTGCAATTAATCTTGAGATATACATTTCTGCTGAGTGATGTGGTACTCCTGCCATTGGTGCTCTTTCTTCTTGTCCACAGTCTTTTCCAGTTAATGTTATTTCTAACTCCCTTGAAGCTGTTATTGCATCATCAAAAAACATTTCATAAAAATCACCTAGTCGATAAAATAATATGCAATCTTTATATTGTTCTTTTGTTTCAAGATATCTTTGCATCATTGGTGAATATTCTGCTACTTCTGCCATATTTAATCACATTCCTTACTTTTCTTCATATTTGTTTAATCTTTCAATAAGTTTTTCTATTTGATAAATATATTTTTCTTTTATTTCATTATATACTTGCCTAGATGTTTCTTCATCATATAAATGAGATAATGAATTTCTTGCAAGCATCATTTTTATCCATGTTTCTCCATCAGAAATTAAATCATGTGCAAAGCTTTCTTTTATTACTTCTCTTGGACTTCCTGTATTTATTGTTACTCCTAAGTATTCTAAATAATCTTTTAGAGTTTTCCACGCAAGTTCAAATGTAAATTCATATCTATGTAATACTCCATCTATTATTAAATCGCTTTCTTCTTCGTTTAAAGCTTCTTTTAATCTATTTGTAGCATTTATTAAATCTTTTTTTCTTTCTTCAAAACGCTTCATTTTATTTCAACACCTTCTTTTTTTATTTCATTTAAAAATTCTAGTTTGGTATCAGGATTTATGAATACCAAATCAATCTTATAGACTATATTTAATAAATCAAAACTATTTCTTATTTTGTATTCATCTTCTTTAGATACATTTTCAAAAACTGCAATATCAATATCAGAATTTTTTTTATATGTATTTTTTGCTCTTGAACCAAATATTTTAAATTTATATTTTGGGTTTTCTTTTACTATTTTTCTTATTTGATTTAATGTTTCTTTAGATAATCCAAAATTCATATTTAATCACATTCCTTACTTAATATTTCTCCTTTTAAATACCATATATGCTCTGATACTATATTTAAATCTATAATTTTATTAATTAAATCTTTACTTCCTTTAAATATAACAACTTTATTGCTATCTGTTCTTCCTGTTAACATATCTTTGTTATTCTTGCTTGCGCCTTCTACTAATACTTTTTGAACTGTTCCTATATATTTCTGATTATTTTCTTCAATTTGGCTTTCCACTAATTCTTTTAGTCTATCAAACCTTTTATGTTTAATTTCTTCTAGTATTTGGTTTGGCATTTTATCTCCTGGTGTTCCAACTCTTCTTGAATAAATAAACATATATACTTGTTCAAATTTTACCTTTTTTACAACATCTAAAGTGTCTTTAAATTCTTCTTCTGTTTCCCCAGGAAATCCAACTATTATATCTGTTGAAAGTGTTAAATTTGATATTTTTGCTTTCATTTTTTCTACTAAATTCAAATATTGTTCTTTAGTATATTTTCTATTCATTTCTTTTAATACTTTTGTGTTTCCTGATTGTAGTGGTAAATGTATTAATTTACATACTTTATCACAATTAGCTATTGCATCAATTACATCATCTGTAAAATCTTTTGGGTGTGGTGAAACAAATCTAATTCTTTCTATTCCTTCTATTTTATTTATTGCTTTTAGTAAAGTTGCAAATGAATTTACTCCTTCATATTCTTCAAAATTAATATTTTTTTCTTTTTCAACTCTTAAATATGAGTTAACATTTTGCCCAAGTAGTGTTATTTCTTTATATCCTTGTTCTGCTAGTTCTTTTACCTCTTCAATTATTGCTTTAGGTTCTCTGCTTCTTTCTCTTCCACGTACATATGGTACAATACAGTATGTACAAAAGT
>CALXHD010000099.1 GCA_944388015.1 uncultured Clostridia bacterium
CACCTGATATAGACTCAACACCTGATAATAAAAAAGAAGGAGAAGATGATATAGATGATGCACCAGTAATGTTATCAGTAAAAACAGGTCAAGCAAAGGTATATTATACATTAGGATTAGTGATATTAGTAACAATAGCAGGTGGAATAGTACTTATTAAGAAATTTGTATTGTAATATGAATAAAAATTACATAAATTAAGTATATTAAGAGGGGCAATATGCCCCTTTTAAATTCTCTATTAGGAAAGTCATGCAGACTTTCCTAATAGAGAAAATATATTAAGAGAGAAATATTTTGGTTTATTACAATTGTATTTGTAGTACACAAATAAAGATATGATATTTAAGTGAGAATATTAATTACGATATTCCTATAGTGAAGCTTAATTTTAACAAGTAAAAAAATTCTATAAATATATCTCAAAAAAAATAGTTTACAATTAACTTTTGCTATGATATAATTTTTTTTGAAAACAAGAATTAATATAGATGGGAGATATACGAATGAATCAAATTTTATCTACAGTTCCACAACCTAAAAAAGGTGGAAAAAAGAAAAAGAATAAAGCAAGTCTTAATGTATCATCAGATTCCAAAAAAGTAACACGAGTTTTTGCAATAATCTTATTATTGTTTGGTATATTTATAATAGGTTCAGGTTCTTATGCGTTATATAAAGGAGAAAGTACAGAAAATGAACAAATAGCAACATTAAATAAGCCAGTTATTTCTGTAGAGTCAGTAGATGAGACAGGAAGCACAATATTGCTAAAGGTAACAAGTGAAATTGGAATAGATAAAGTTGTATATCAATGGAATGATGCAAATACAACAACATTATCTGCAAATGGAAGCAAGTATTTTGAACAAAAAATCCAAGTGCCAAATGGTACAAATAACTTGAACATTAATGTTACAGATATACAAGGACAAGAGGGGACTTATAGTAAGAAGTATGAAGTAAATAGTAATATAATGTTAGAAGCAACAGATGAGGGAAAAATTAGAATAACATATGAGGGAACAGCAGAAATTTCATATCTAACATATCGTTGGGATGATCAAGAAGAACAAAGAATTGATATAAATGATACTATAATAGATACGCAAATAGATACTTTAAGTGGTAAACATACTTTAACAGTTATTGTTGTAGATGTAAATAATAATACAGAAACAAAAGTGCAACAAATAAACGGGGTTTCAATTCCTGTTATAGATATAAGTTTTAATAGTGATTATACATCATATGTAATAAAAGTTACAGATGAGGTAGAATTAAGTGAAGTTATAGTTACTTTAGATGAAGATGAAAGCAAAAAATATGGACAAAAATTGTCTGGAAAAGAATTTCAGTTTGAAATACCTTTAAAAGAAGGAGATAACAAAATGAAGGTAGAAGTATATAATTCAGATGATCAAAAGGCACAAAGAATGGTTAAATTTACAAAATAAGAGAGGCGTAAAAAATGAATTTTCAAATATTTGAATTATTAACATATTTTATTATATATTCTTTTGCAGGCTGGGTAATGGAATCTATTTTTAGAAGTATATGTGAAAAAAAGTTTATAAATACAGGTTTTTTAAAAGGACCTTTTTGCCCAATATATGGAATTGGAGCAATTATTATCTATGTTTTCTTAAGTGGATTTAAAGATAATATTTTTCTCCTTTTCCTAATGGGATTTATAGTCTTGTCTATTTGGGAATATATAGTAGGGGTATTATTAGAAAAAGTATTTAATACGAAATATTGGGATTATAGTGACCATAAATTTAACTTTCAAGGAAGGATATGTTTAACTAATTCTATTTATTGGGGATTTTTAGGAGTCGTTTTTATAAAATATATAAATCCATTCGTTGCGAATAAACTACAATATGTAGATATTAATTATTTAAGAGCTATTATTTATACTGCTTTAGTAATTGTTATTATTGATGCTGTAAATACAATTGTTAAAGTTAAAAATTTAAGAGTTACATTAGAGAAAATCGAAAATTTAAATATTCAATTGAGAGAAAAGCTAGAAGAGTTTAAAGAGTTAAATAAGAATAAAAAAGAAGTTGCAGAACATGCTCAAAATGTAATAAATAAGTTAGAACTTAAGAAAAATCGTATAGTTAGAAGAATGTATAAGAATGTATATCGTTTGAAAAAAGCTTTTCCAACGATTGATACAAAAGAGATTACTGAAATATTAAATAAGAAAATAGAAATTATAAAGAAAAATAAGAAGGAAAATACAGGAGAAAAATAAGTGGAGGTATATTATGGTTCAGGAAATATATATCATTGATGATGACGAGTCTTCAATATTAGTATTCAAAGAATTATTTAAAAATGATAAAGAATATAAATTTATAAGTGTAAAATCTGACATGATTGATGTAGCATTAAAAAACATACCATCAATAATAATAATTAATGAAGATGCAATAGAAGTAGATATTGTTGATTTATGCAAAAAAATTAGAAATGATGATGATAACAGTATTACACCTGTTATTGTAGTTTCTTCTAATGATGATACTGAACATAGAATTACAATATTAAAAGAAGCAATTGAATATTATATAAAAAAACCAGTTAATGAAAAATATTTATATTATACAGTAAAAAATATAAGTAGATTGCTTACTATAAATAGACGTATTAGTCCACTAACAGGGTTGCCTGGAAATGTACAAATACATGCAGAATTAAAAAAGAGATTGGCAAATAAAGAAGAATTTTCAGTATTATATTTAGATTTAGATAATTTTAAAGCATATAATGATGTATATGGATTTTTAAAAGGTGATGAAATTATAAAATTTACTGCAAATGTTATATTAGAATGTATTCATAGAGATGTCGAAGGTGGTAGCTTTGTAGGACATATAGGTGGAGATGATTTTATAGCAATAGTACCAACTTTAAAATGTGAAAAGATTTGTCAAGATATTATAGCATGTTTTGATTCACGAGTATTAGACTTTTATACTCCAGCTGATATTGATAAGGGATATATTGAAGTTGCAAACAGAAAAGGAATTATAGAACAATTTCCTTTAACATCTATTTCTATTGGTGTAGTTGTAGTAGACAAAAATCGTTTTTATAATATGCTAGAGATTGGAGAAGTTGGTGCACAGGTTAAACATGCAGCTAAATCTGTAATGGGTAGTAGCTATTCTATTGATAAAAGAAAAACAGTATTTATATAG
Organism: uncultured Clostridia bacterium; assembly: GCA_944388015.1. Classification (GTDB taxonomy): domain Bacteria; phylum Bacillota; class Clostridia; order TANB77; family CAG-508; genus CAG-269. Next base: position 3,216 of record CALXHD010000099.1, read on the forward strand.
TAAATAAAAGTGATAAAATAAGGGAAATTTATTTTGAATGTAAATCACAAGGGGGAATAATGATGGAAGAAAAAGTACAGCCAAAAACTTTACCAGGATTTATGGAATTATTACCAAATGAACAAATTTTATTTAATAAAATGAAAGAGACAATACAGAAATCTTATGAAAAATATGGATTTTTACCATTAGATACTCCAATTATTGAAGATGCAAATGTATTACTTGCAAAAGCAGGAGGAGAAACTGAAAAGCAAATATATAGATTCCAAAAAGGAGAAAATGATTTAGCACTTAGATTTGACCTTACAGTACCTTTAGCAAAATATGTTACAGAGTATTACGACAAACTAAGTTTTCCTTTTAAAAGGTATCAAATAGGAAAGGTATATCGCGGAGAAAAACCACAAAGAGGAAGATATAGAGAATTTTATCAATGTGATGTTGATATTATTGGAGACGGAAAATTGTCAATAATAAATGATGCAGAAATTCCTTCTATTATATATACAACATTTAAAGATTTAGGATTTGATGATTTTACAATATGTATTAATAATAGAAAAATACTAAATGGATTATTTGCAAGCTTAGAACTTGAAGAAGTATCAACAGAAATTTTAAGAGTAATAGATAAAATTGAAAAAATTGGAGAAGATAAAGTAAAAAAAGAATTATTAGAATATGCTCCAATTGAAAAAGTAGATATTATAATGCATTTTTTGCAAATAGATGGAGATAATGAAGCAAAAATAAAGCAATTAGAGGATATGAATATTAATAATGAAATATTTAAACAAGGTTTAGAAGAGATAAAAGAAGTTTCTAAATTTATTAAGATTTTTGGAGTTCCAAAGGAATATTATAAAATAGATTTAACTATAGCTAGAGGACTAGATTATTATACAGGAACAGTGTATGAGACTTTTCTTAACAAGTATAAGAACTTAGGAAGTATATGTTCTGGAGGAAGATATGATAATTTAACAGAGTATTATACTAAAAGAAAAATGCCTGGTGTAGGAATATCTATAGGTTTGTCAAGATTATTTTTCCAATTGACAGATAATAAAATAATCTCTGCCGAAAATGAATCAATTATTGATGTTTTAATTATTTCTATGACAGATAATTATGAAATGTGTGCAGATATAGCGAAAAAACTTAGACAGAATGAAATAAATGTT
>CALXHD010000100.1 GCA_944388015.1 uncultured Clostridia bacterium
ACATTTTCTAAAGCTGCTTCAAAAACTTCTAAAGGATTTTTTCCTTCTTTTTCTTTTATGATATCAAATGCATCATATACTATTTTTTGAGCAACTGATTTTTTACCGTCTAACATAATGTTGTTTACTAATTTTGTAACAACTTTGCTATTATATATTGGATCTGGTAATACATCTCTTTTTGCTATAAATCCTCTTCTTGGCACTATTCTTCACTCCTTTTCTTTTTGATAGGTATTTATATGAAATACCAAAGTTACTCTGGAAAGATTTTCTTCCCCGTATAGTGCTTTATAATCTATTCTAAATTTAAGTACCTTAAGTTTAGTAAGAGTACAAGCACTAGTTTTTAATTTGTTTTATTTTCCTTTTTTAAAACAAATTTAAAGTAGTAAATTATTCATTTTGGGTAAATAATACAATCTAGAATCGCATGTTTATGCGTCAAGTTCAGATTATTTATCTAAAATTTTAAATTGCTGATTTTAATTTGTTTTATTTTTTAGGTTTTTTAGCTCCGTATTTTGAACGTGCTTGCATTCTGTCTTTAACACCTGCTGTATCTAGTGTTCCTCTGATTATGTGATATCTAACACCTGGAAGGTCTTTTACTCTTCCTCCTCTAATTAGAACAACACTATGTTCTTGTAAGTTATGTCCTATACCTGGGATATAAGATGTAACTTCATAGCCATTTGATAGTCTAACTCTTGCTACTTTTCTTAAAGCTGAGTTTGGCTTTTTAGGTGTAACTGTTTTTACAACTGTACATACTCCTCTTTTTTGTGGAGCTCTATTGTTTGTTAATCTTTTATTTTTAGAGTTATATCCATGTTGTAAAGCTGGTGCAGTTGATTTTGTTACTCCTGTTTTTCTTCCTTTTCTTACTAATTGATTAATTGTTGGCACTTAAATTTCACCTCCTTGTTTTTTTATGAAATGTTTTTAATATCATTTCATTTTAACGTTTAATATTCTATCATGAATTAGGCTAAAAGTCAACAAAAACTTTGGATTTTTTTGGGAATCCGTTATTTTACAAATGGATTTTACTTTTTCAAGTAGAAGTTACTTTTTCAATTGACCGAATCCATTATTTACTTCTTTACAAATTTAATTGATTTATATATAATATCAGTTAGTTATTGAGGACTGTTTATATATGTTTCTCGATTAATATATGAAAGGAATTTGATTTTTTATGATTGGTAATCCTGTTAATTATGATAAGAAAGATTTAAAATATTTTGCTCATTCTTGTGTTCCTAATTTAGATAGCAATTTGAAGAAGTATCTAACTTTATTGCCTGGAAAGGAAGTTCTTGATATTGGAATTGGTAAAGGGCATAATTCGATTGTCCTATCTTCTTTGGGTTATAATGTGACTGGAGTTGATTATTCAAAAAAATCTTTAGATATCGTTAAAGATAGTTGCTCAGATATTAAGCTTTTTCAGTCTGATATTAGAAATTTTGAAATTGAACCTAATATTTTTGATTTAATTATGTCTGTAAATGTGCTACACTTCTTACATAAAGATGATGCAAGTATTATTTTTGATGATATAAAAAATAAGTTAAAAGTAAATGGATTGGTTTATATTTCTGTGTTTTCGATAAGTGATCCTAGTTTAAAATTTATGTCTGAAAATCATTCTTTTGAAATTTTGGATAATAATATTGCTCACAAGCTTGATGATAATACTTATTTTAGTTATTTTTCTAAGGATGAGATTTTGAAATCTTTTCATGATTTTAAGACTATTTTTGTTTCAGATGTATGTTGTTTGGATTTAGGGCCTGGTAAACCTCATTATCATGGAGTTATTAATTACATTGGGCAAAAAATCAATTAGTTTTTAGATGTTCATTTTATTAGTATTTGTGTAAATTTAATTAGAGTTACTGAATATGAACTTATTTTTTGTCATTCTTATCTTGTATATTTAATTAAAGTTAATATATATGGATGGATTAATTTTTTTGCTTTAAAATGTATTGTCTGTGGTAGTTTGGAAATCTATAAATATTGTATTGTTTTTTGTTTTTAATTAATTAGTTCTCATGGAAAATTTATTTTATAAATTTGGCGCAGAACAAATTTGCGGAAAGCCAAAGAGTTATGTTAAATTTTTGCAAACTATATGGCTTTCCGATTTGTTTTCTATTATAAAAGTCAGCATGACTTTTATAATAGAGAAAGACACATTGCACACAAATTTATTTTATAAATTTGGCGCAGAACAAATTTGCGGAAAGCCAAAGAGTTATGTTAAATTTTTGCAAACTATATGGCTTTCCGATTTGTTCTCTATTAGTAGTTTTTGTATATTTTTTAGTTTGGAGTTGTATTTTTATAATTTGTTTATAGCATTATCTAATGCTTTATTCCAAATCTCTATAGACTCATCTAGATTGTTATGTTCATTTTTTATTTTGTTATATTCAATAATGCATTTTTGCGGATAATCTATTCCTGTTTCTATTGTTTTTATTATCAGTTCTCCCCATCTGTATCCTTTGTTATTGATTTCATATTTTTTTATTAAATTAATTGGTTTTTGGATATTGTATTGTATATTGTATTCTTCTATTTTTTCGTATTTGTCTGTTATTTCTAATGTTGAAAATTGTGTTCCTGCTATTCCATCTGTATTTAATCCTATTGATCCAGGATTTATATATTTTACTCCATCTTTTGTAAAATTGTATTGTTTATGTGAATGTCCAAATATTTTGTATTTGCATTTATCTATCTGTTCATATGGAAGTTTATGTGTTACATATATTTTTCCATATTCTAGTTCTATTTCTATGTTTTTTGGCAAAGACTCAATCCATTTTATGTCTTCTTTTGTTAATGCTTTGTATGTATAAACTATATTTTCATAACGTGTATTTATTTTCCAATTTTTATGTTCATTGTTGGCATATTGTAGTACATATTCTTCTCTATTGCCTTTGATTATATAGCTTTTATATTTTTTTGAATAAAATCTTATAGCTTCTAATACTTCATGACCTTTGGGAATATCTGTAATGTAGTCACCACACCATATTATCGCATCGAAATTCATCTTTTCTATATATTTAAAACATTCTTTTAGTGCGTATATATTACCATGTATATCACTTAATATTATAAATTCATATAACACCACATTCCTTGTTTTTTATGTAACTGTAATAGTTTTGATTATTTTTTATATATCATTTTGTTGATTTGATGTCAATACATTTTATATTTAAGTTTCGGTCTTTTGCAAATTCAGTTATAATTCATAGATTTAAAAATTGTTATGGTGATAGAATATTTTATTTGGATGATTTTTATTGCGCTTCTTTCTAATTGTTGTTAATTCCGTTCTATCTACTACTGTATTATAATTTCTGTTTCTTATTTTTCTATTTCTAATATCTTTTAATGTTTATTTTTCTTTTTTATTTCAAATATAAATATTAATCTGTTTCTATTAATCTCTCGTGTATATTTAAATCTATCGGGTTTCAAGTTTTTTAAATATTTCTTGATTAGTATATTGTCTTTTTTATTATTAATGATTTTGCAATGCCACATCCTATATATGGCGACATATAAATCCTTCCTCCTACTGTATATGGACATATTTTCTTTTGATATATTCATTATCTTTGTGTTTTTGTATTGGCAAGTTGACATTTATCAGTATATTTGTCAATGTTTTTTGTAAATTGTTTTAGTAAATTTAGGTTTTACTATTTTTTCTGAATGTATTTATATAATTGAATTTGTATTTTTGGCTTTTTTTCATTTTTTGTATTTATTATAAGTCTAATTAATTTATATTTTGACTTTAGAACAAAAATTGGCTTCGCCACATATGCGTTTTGCTTCGCAAATACGCACGGTTCAAGGAAACTTAACATTGTTGTATAGCAAAAATCTTATATGTAGTCAAGATGAAAGCTGATTTTTCCTATACAAGGACAAATCTCGCTTCGCAAGAACTTTTCTCTACTTTTCCGATTTAACTATATATATTTAAGTTCTCGAAAAAGCGTAAAGATTTGTCGACGTGAAAAATTGCATAGCAATTTTTCTATGCAATTTTGTTTTTTGTTGAATAGGAAAAACTTGATTTTTCTTTTGAAAATAAAATTTTATTTTCACTTTGAGTTGCGTAACTTAAAGTTTCATATTGTTTCCTATTCAATAAAAAAGATTTTTAAATATAGTAAATTCATTCTAATGCTTTCGTGTATCTTTATCCTTTCTTGTGCTTCTAATAAAATTCGTGGTTGCGATGGTAATGCTCAAACTTATGAGCTTCGGGTTATGAGCGAGACCTGACCACTTTTTGTAAGTTTGTGAAAATTAGAGTTTTTGTTGGTATTTCAGTATTT
>CALXHD010000101.1 GCA_944388015.1 uncultured Clostridia bacterium
ACAAAAAAAACAGATAATTTCTTATCTGCTATTTTGGCTCGTTTGACACTTCCGTTCGCGAAGAATACGAGCTTGTATTTATAATTATATTTCATAGTTTGATTTTATGATTAGAATATAACATAAATTTTTAAGCTTTGCAAGTAGTTTATTTATATTTCCTCTATAGGATTCAATTTATCTATAATTTCATAAAAAATTTGATATACATACTGTATGTTTTTATCATTCTTTAATTTCTCATCTAGTGGATTCAATATGTACTTTTTTCCATCCGTATAATTTAAAAACCTTAGAGTCTCTGATGCTTTTAATTCTTTATTTGTTTCTAATATTTTTATTTCTCCGCCTTCTGTATTCTTAATTAATATATCCTTATTTTCTCTAGTTATTTCAATATTAATTTGCTCCATATACTTTTAATCTCCTTTCAACCGCTTCTTTACCTCCATCTAAATTTTGGCTTACCAAATCTAGTATATTTTTATCTTCTAAACATCCTGAGTCAATTTTTAAAATATTTTTTCTATCCTTTGATATATTTATTACATTATCTACATCTAAATTAACGACTAATAGTGGATTATGAGTTACAAAAATAATCTGTTTTCTATCTCTAACACTATTAAAGTATTCTATTAAATAATTTTCTATTCTTTTCATGCTAATATCATCTTCTGGTTGATCAATTAAAATTACATCATTTGTATTTTCTTTTGAAAGCTGAAGTTTATAATAAGTTAATGCAATTTCTCCTGGTGTTGTTCCAATTTCATCAGTTCCATTTTCATCCTTTATTCTAGTTTCCTCTTTTGTATATTCTGTAATAAATTTTTGAACATTAGAATTTAATTTACTTTCTATCATTTCAAACGTTGTAGCACCATTAACAGCCTTAACGAACTCATCTCGTGTGTTAATATCTTTTATTTTTTCACTAGATTGATAATTCTGAACAAATAATTCTTTGTACAACGCTACTTCTAAATTTGCATTATTATATTTTGCTTCCTTAATAAATTTAAAACCATGCTTAGATTTTATACTAGTACCATTAATTTCTTTTGGAAATATAGGAAATTCAACATTCTCATTTTTTTCATTTAAATAATTTTTTATTTGTAATGCAAAACTTCGAATTTCTGCAATCAAATCTTGATTTTCATTTTCTTGTGACGTTCTATCCTTTCTTATTTTTTCATTAATATTATTAAATACTGCAGTAATAACATTAATAGCTTTATTTTCAGAATCTATTTGATTAGTTTCTTTTGATATTTCCTTTCTTAATTCTTGTAATGATGTTAAAATAGTCTTAATCATTTTTTCTTTTTCATTTATATAAAATGTCTGATTTGCTGTATATTCATTGTTTACTTCACTATATATTCTGTTTATTACATTGTATCTTTCTTTAGGAAGATTTTCTATAGTCTCAATATCAATATTTAATGAAACATAATAATTTTTAACTTCTTCATATTCTTTTATTAAAATTTTTAAATTATTTATTTTTTGTTCGTTTTCCTTTATTTTTATTTTTTCTTCTACATAATTTTTTAAATTAGTTACAAATCCAGTCATATTAGTTTTAAACTCATTTATTGTTGGAATTTCATCATAATATTCCGAATTATTTTCTAATAAATTTCCAGATTTTACTTGCTCAATAATTACACCTTGACTAATTTTTAATAATGAAGGAGAGCCAATTTTAGATATTTTAATTTCATTACTCTCATTAATCTTTTTATATTTTTTTTCATTCTCTCCATTTATTTTTCCTAGAATGTACGATTTTCCAGAACCATTTTCTCCAATAATTGCATTTATTCCTGTTGATAATTCAATATTATTTTCTCCTAATTTTATTTGATTTATATAATTAGAAGATGTTCCCTCATCTTTTCTTTCAAATCTCGTTTCTGGAGAACTTAAAGCTAATAACAAGCCTTTAAAAGTTGGTAAACATTTTACTTTTGATAAATATTCCTTTGGTGTTTTTATTGTACTATCTTTATTAGGATATGCACTCCAAACATGGCAATCACTTCCCGTAATTGTGGCAAATTTGGTATTTATTTCTTTTAGATTATTTTTTATCATCCCTTGAATTCTTGGTTTTTGATATTCAAGTGCATTAATGTATCCAATTCTTATCCATTCGTTAGGATCTTTTACTGCTTCTGACAAGCTATGATGTTTTCCAGTAGAATCTTGAACATCTATACCACTCTTTTGATGTGCTATTAATACTACACTTGTTCCTACCTTATATAAAATATTTTCAAATTCTTCTAATTTATAATAATCTGATTCACTTTCTAGTATTCTTACCTCATTAATTTTAGATTGAATATTCTCAATTTTTTTATCGTTGCAATCATCAAATATACAAATAATATGACATGATGTCGTGCTTGATTCTTCCAACATTACATCAAACTCTACTCCAGGCAATATATTCTTTATATCTTCGTATGGTGGCTTATTTATTACTGATTTTATTTTTTTATATAATTCATAATCAAATCTATTATGATCTGTGATTGATATCATATTAACTTTATTATCTTCAACATTTTTTAGCAACACATCTATATTATCTATATTACTATCGGCTACATATCCTTCACGTTCTTTATATTCACTTGCTTTAGAGTGTATATGCAAATCTATTTTTATATTATTATTTAACATCTTTTTCCTTCCTTATTTAAATATTTCTTTCATTATTCCATTCTTCATATCATTAATATTATAAACATTCTCCATTCTATCAAATGTTTCTCTTAAGTTATTTCTAGCTGAGATCCATCCCATTCCATCTGTAAACCATACAAATTCAAATCCTACAACTTTATCTGCCTCTTCTGCTATCATTTTATAACTTCTTGCTGTTTCATTAAGTTTTGAACCACCAGCAGCATAAAAGTTAGTTTCTATTCCATAAATACAATTATCAGTTTTTATTACATAATCAAATCGCTTAGTTGCTTGATTTTTATTACTTATAAAAGACATATCTAATTTCCATTTATTTTCTATATCCTGTAAGTACATCTCTTTAAAATATGTTTCATTTTTCTTAAAACCTGCTTTTTGAATAAATTTTTCAACTAAATCTTCCATTAAATGTCCGCCACGATTTTTTCTAGCATTAGAATTTAGTCCAGATTCAACACCTAAAACATAATCATATAAATTATTAACTAGATGTTTTTCTAATAACTCAAATAGACCTGTTTCTCTCATAAACACTTTATATTGCTCTACATCATAATTCATTTTTTTAAAATTATATTCAAATTTATTTCCATCATCATCTAAAACAATTATTTCATACTGTCTGACTGCTAATAATATAGGTATACATTTTAAAACTTCAGGATATTTTCTTACTAAATCTTCAAATTCTTTTTCTACATTTTTACTTCCAATTAAAAAATTTAACATATTTAGTTCTATTTTATATATTTCTGCATTCTTATATATCGTTTCAAAATCTATGTAATATTTATAATTAGCAATACTATCTGTAAAAGTAAGTAGCCATTGTGCAAAATCTCTTTTCATAATAAATCCTCCTTTATTTGTTCATATCTTCTTATCGATAAATCCAAATATTCTTTTGAATTATCTATTCCTATGTATCTTCTGTTTAATTTTACTGCTGAAATTCCTGTTGTACTACTACCACAAAAAGGATCTAAAATTAAATCATTTTCATTCGTTGATGCTAAAATTATTCTTTCTAAAATTTCCAAAGGTTTTTGTGTTGGATGTTTTCCTTGTTTCTTTTCTGATGGCTTTGTTAGCGAAGTTGTCCAAACATCTTTCATTTGTTTATTACCATTCAGTTGTTTCATTAAATCATAATTAAATGTATATTTTACATCCTTCAAATCTTTTCTTGCCCATAAAATTGTTTCTGTTGAATGTGTAAAAGTTTTACATGCTAAATTGGGTGGTGGATTAGTCTTTTGCCAAGTTATATTGTTTATAATTTTAAATCCTTCTTCTTCAAGTGCCATTCCTATTGAATAAATATTGTGTAGAGTTCCACTAATCCATATTGTTCCATTATCTTTTAATATTCTATAACACTCTTTAATCCAATTTCTATTAAATTTATGTTTTTCAGATATACTTAAACTTTTGTCCCATTTCCCTTTATTTACACTAACCATTTTTCCACCACTACAAGTAATTCCATTACTTGATAAAAAATATGGTGGATCAGCAAAAATCATATCAAAAGTTTTAGCTTCAAATTTTTTCAGTGCTTTAAATGTGTCACTATCAATTAATTTGAAGCTACCATCTTCATAATAGAATTTTCCTCTGTACATTCTATTGTCTCCTCATAATTT
>CALXHD010000102.1 GCA_944388015.1 uncultured Clostridia bacterium
GTACTAGAAGAAATTAGTCAAGATGAACATGAGCAATATTTAGCAGAATTAAGAGAAAAATATATTATGGATCAAAAGGCTATTGAAGATGCTGGATACGATAAAGGCTTAAAGGCTGGCATTGAGAAAGGTATTGAACAGCGAAATAAACAAATTGCTAAAAAAATGCTATTAAAGAAAATCGATTTGAACACTATTAGCGAACTTACTGGATTATCAATTCAAGAATTAAAAAATCTATAAATTTATTATTAATTTGAAATATAAGTGTTCCTAAATTTAATTAAACTAGTTTAATTAAATTTAGGAGTTTTCTTATTGCATATATGAATTTAATAAATCGTAACTCGGAAACCATTTTATTCATAAAATCTATTTTATTAAGAATTATCTTTCTCTTTTATACCAAATGCTGATAAAACTAGCTTTTTAATACTACGAAGTAAAATAACAAACTTATTTAACTCTTTTGTATTAGTTGCAATAGCAGTCTCAACACCACCATTTTCCAATACATTATATTTATGTTCTAACTCATTCATCTTTTCAACATAATAATCATTAAAAAATGTATATCCATCACTATAACCTAGATAATCTCTAAAAGTGTATAATTTTCTGCGATAATTTTCAACTTCCTCTAAATTGGTTATATTATTAAATGCAGAATCAAAATAAGAAGAAATTATAAGGTTTTGAGTCCTAAAAAATGTTAGCTTAATATTTTCCTTTAATTGACCAATCTTATTCACCATATTTTCAACTTTTTTATTTCTATCATTTACCTCTAAAATTTTATTATTTAATTTAATAATAGCTTCTTCTGCATACAAAATATCATCAAGGGCATTTTCAATCGTATAAAAAGTTTTAAGAGAAGTAGCATTTACAAATGCATTTTTAAAATTATCATTACTATTTAAAGTGCTATCAAATAAAAGATCTTCACCATATAAATATGCAAGTTGGCTAGCCAAACAACACTCTAAAGGATAATAAGAAGGGCTAACAGTTCCAAAATTAATACCATAATATTTAACAGAATCCTTTGGAATACCAATAACCTTAGAAGCCATTAATTGAACAACAGCCTCATTTAAAGCAAGACCATATATTTTAAATTCAGTATAATCACACAACCCCATACGAATTAAACAATTTTTCTTATCTTTAACTTCTTGGATATGATGAATACACTCATGAATTGCAAATTCTTCTCTATCCTCAGGTGGTATATGTTCATTAAAATATATAGAATTATTTTTGTAAAAATAATTTGCTTCAGCCATACCCTCAGGCATTTTTGCAACATACATATTTAACCTAGATAATTTAATAAATAATTTACTTTCATCTAGCCCAAAATTTGAAAATGTATTACATAGTTTAGAAGCTATATTTCTAGCAAGAGTATTAACAGTTAATGTATCTAATTTTTGAATAACTTCTATTCCATCCTTCCTTAAATCTGATTCAATGCTCATGATAAATCTCCTTAACACAATATAATAATCTAATTATATTATACAATAAAAAAGAAAAAAATATATTTCAAACATATTAAATCTTTATTACAAATATATTACGAAAAAATAACCCTAAAAAAGGGTTATTTAATAACAATATTGTAAATCTTATTTTTAACATAAATTTCTTTAATAATATTTTTTCCTTGTAATTTATCTGAAACAGCATTATGAACTTTTTCTTTAACTAAAGACTCATCTTCATCTTTTTCAATTGTAATAGTAGCTTTTAGCTTTCCATTAAATTGAATAGGTAAAGTAATCTCATCAGAAACTGTTTTAGATTCATCATATTCAGGCCACTTTTCATATGCTATACTATTATCATTATTAAAAACTTTTGACCATAATTCCTCTGTAATATGTGGTGCAACAGGATTTAACAATTTTAAAAATTCTTTTGCATAAAAACTTGGGAAAACATCTTCTTTGTTAATAGTATTTATAAAAATCATCATCTGAGAAATAGCGGTGTTAAAATTCATAGTTTCATAATCATTTGTAACTTTTTTAACAGTATAATGATAAGCTTTTTCCAATTTAGGATTTTCCTCATCCTTTATTTTATTAGATTCTGTATATATTCTCCAAACTCTGTCCAAAAATTTACGGCAACCATCAATACCATTAACATCCCAAGGCTTGCTACTCTCAATAGGACCCATAAACATTTCATAAAGTCTTAAACTATCTGCACCATATTGTTTTACCATATCATCAGGATTAATAACATTACCCTTAGACTTACTCATTTTCTCACCATTAGGCCCTAAAATCATACCCTGATGGCGAAGTTTGGCAAATGGTTCTTTTACAGGAACAATGCCTTTATTATACAAATACTGATTCCAAAATCTAGAATATAATAAATGTCCGACAGCATGCTCAGAACCACCCATATACAAATCAACTGGAAGCCAATGCTCAAGCAACTTTTTATCTGCCAATTCATCTGAATTATTTGGATCTATGTATCGTAAGAAATACCAACTAGAACCCGCAGAACCAGGCATTGTACTAGTTTCTCTTTTAGCAGGTTTACCTTCAAAAGTAGTATTAACCCAATCTGTAGCCTTATCTAATGGAGAATTACCAGTTCTAGAAGGACTATAATCTTCAAGTTCAGGTAATATCAAAGGTAATTCACTATCAGGCAAAGCCTCGATTTTACCATCAACATATACAACTGGAATAGGTTCACCCCAATAACGTTGTCTTGCAAAAATCCATTCACGCAATTTATAATTAACTTTTTTAGAACCAATTTTATTTTCTTCAAGCCAAGAAATCATTTTATTAATAGCATCTTGTTTATCCAAACCATTTAAAAATTCAGAATTTATATGAGTACCATCACCAACAAAAGCTTCTTTTTCAACATCTCCGCCATCTAAAACAGGGATAATATCTAATCCGAATTTTTTTGCAAATTCATAATCTCTCTGATCATGCGCTGGAACAGCCATTATAGCACCAGTTCCATATGTAGATAAAACATAATCAGAAATCCAAATAGGTATTTTTTTATTGTTAACAGGATTAATAGCATAACTACCTGTAAAGCAACCGGTTTTATCTTTATTTAATTCTGTTCTTTCTAAATCAGATTTAGAAGCACTTAATTCTATATATTTTTCTATCTCATTAGATTGTTCTTTTGTAGTAATTTTCTTAACCAAATCATGCTCAGGAGCTAATACACAATAAGTAGCACCAAATAAAGTATCAGGTCTAGTAGTAAAAACAGTAAAAGATAAATTATCAAAACCATCAACTTTAAAATCTAATTCAGCACCTTCTGATCTGCCAATCCAATTTCTTTGAATCTCTTTAGTAGATTCTGGCCAATCAATATTATTTAATCCCTCAAGTAAGCTATCTGCATATTTTGGAATATCCATAACCCATTGTTTCATATTCTTACGAACAACAGGAAAACCACCTCTCTCACTCTTACCATCAATAACTTCATCATTTGATAAAACACAACCTAATTCCTCACACCAATTAACAGGCATTTCAACAACTTTTGCTAAACAGTCTTTAAATAATTGAATAAAAATCCATTGAGTCCATTTATAAAAATCTGGATCACAAGTAGAAACTTCTTTGCTCCAATCAAAAGAAAGACCAAGCATTTTCAATTGTTTAGTAAAAGTCTCTATATTAGCCTTAGTAAATCCATCAGGATGGTTACCTGTTTTAATAGCATATTGTTCAGCTGGTAATCCGAAAGAATCAAATCCCATAGGATGTAAAACATTATATCCTTGCATCCTCTTCATTCTTGATAAAATATCAGTAGCAGTATACCCCTCTGGGTGACCCACATGAAGTCCTTGACCAGATGGATAAGGGAACATATCTAAAGCATAATATTTAGGCTTAGAAAAGTCCCATACATCTGTAAAAAATGTATTATTTTTTTCCCAATAATCTTGCCACTTTTTTTCAATTTCTAAATGATTATATGTCATAATATTGCCTCCATTTAATTAATTATTCAAATTATATAACAAAAAAGCTAAAATATCAATCTTTTTCAACTAATATACTTCCATTTCTACTTCTTTACCATTGAATGCATATACCATTTTTGTTATGTTTTTAAATCCTCTTTCTTTCAAGCTTTCTTCATATTTTTTTTCTTCTATCTGTTTTTTCGCATTTTCTATTGTTTCTTTTATTGTTTTTTCTTCTCTATCTTCTAATACCTTAAATTTCATTATAAAACTATTTCCATTTTTGTCTTTTGGTTCTAACATTATGTCATATCTTCCATATCCTGATTCTCTATTTG
>CALXHD010000103.1 GCA_944388015.1 uncultured Clostridia bacterium
CCGGCACCATTATTTGTAGGACTTGTAAAAAAAGCAAAAGAATTGAGAGGAATATAGGATATTAATTAATAAAAAGTTGAATTTAATCTATAAATGTGATAAAATAATTATGTAGTAGAAAATTCTGTTTTTTTATTAGAACTAGTTTATAGTTCTAGAAAGGAGAAAAATGTTATTTGAGGAATTAACAAAGAGAAAGGTTGCACAAATTCTTACAAAGGCCTATGGAGGATTATTTTCTACGCATAATGTAAAAATTATAGCGGATAGAGAGAACCTTAAAATAGGTTGTGTCTACAAAGAAGAACGGTTTTCTGATGTTTTATATGTTTGCATCATCAGAGGGAGTGACAACAACGAATCGTTTGAAGTAAAAAGATTTAAGATGTAACATTTAAAAGAGGGAATTCCCTCTTTTTTTAACTATTAGGAAAGTCATACTGACTTTTCTAATAGATAAAACACATTTGAATAAAAAATTAAATCTTGAATATAATCAAAAAGAATAAATATAAATTATTATAATGAGAAATGTGAATTTTATGTGAAAAATAATAAAAGGGTATTGACATTTTATTAAATAAGGTATAAATTATTAGCAGTCAAACAAGAAGAGTGCTAAAAAGTACTTGAAAACAAGGAGGTAATAAAAATGATTAAACCATTAGAAAACAGAGTATTAGTTAAAATGAAAGAAGGCGAAGAAACAACAAAAAGTGGAATAATATTATCAAGTTCAGCACAAGAAAAACCACAAATTGCAGAAGTAATTGAAGTAGGACCTGGTAAAAAAATAGATGGAAAATTACAAGAAATGTATGTAAAAAAAGGAGATAATATTATAATAAGTGAATATGCAGGAACAAAAGTAAAATATGAAGGTATAGAATATATAATAATAAAACAAGATGATATATTAGCAATAGTAGATTAATAAAAAGTGAATTAATTAGAACTGATGGATTAAAAAAGAAAGGAATGATATAAAATGGCAAAACAAATTAAATTTGGAGAAGAA
Organism: uncultured Clostridia bacterium; assembly: GCA_944388015.1. Lineage (GTDB taxonomy): Bacteria > Bacillota > Clostridia > TANB77 > CAG-508 > CAG-269. Next base: position 1,019 of record CALXHD010000103.1, read on the forward strand.
GCTAGAAAGTCTTTATTAGAAGGTGTTAACAAATTAGCAGATACTGTTAAAGTAACTTTAGGACCAAAAGGAAGAAATGTAGTTTTAGATAAAAGCTTTGGAGCACCACTAATTACAAATGATGGTGTAACAATTGCAAAAGAAATAGAACTAGAAGATAAGTACGAAAATATGGGTGCTAGAATTGTAAAAGAAGTTTCAGAAAAAACAAACGATGTTGCAGGTGATGGAACAACAACAGCTACTGTTTTAGCACAAAGTATGATAAAAGAAGGTGTAAAAAATGTAGCTGCAGGAGCAGACCCAATGGCTATGAAAAGAGGTATTGATAAAGCTGTTACTGTAGCAGTTGATGAGTTAAAACAAATAAGCTCAGATGTAAATGGTAAAGAAGACATTGCAAGAGTTGCAAGTATATCTGCAAATAATAAAGAAGTTGGAGATTTAATTGCTGAAGCAATGGAAAAGGTTTCAAAAGATGGAGTTATAACAATTGAAGAATCAAAAACATCAAATACAGAATTAAATGTAGTAGAAGGAATGCAATTTGATAAAGGATATGTATCTCCATATATGGTAACAGATACAGAAAAAATGGAAGCTATTTTTGAAAATCCATATATTTTAATAACAGATAAAAAAATAAGTAATATACAAGAAATATTACCATTATTAGAATCATTAATGCAACAATCAGGTAAATTAGTAATAATATGTGATGATGTAGAAGGTGAAGCATTATCAACACTTGTACTTAATAAATTAAGAGGAGTATTAAATGTTGTAGCTGTTAAAGCTCCAGGATTTGGAGATAAGAGAAAGGCAATGCTTGAAGATATTGCAATCTTAACAGGAGGAGAAGTTATAACATCAGATTTAGGATTAGAATTAAAAGATGTTACAGTTGAACAATTAGGAAGAGCAAAACAAGTTAAAGTACAAAAAGAAAATACAATAATTGTAGATGGTATGGGAGAAAAAGAAAAAATATCAGCTAGAATTAAACAAATAAAAGCTCAAATTGAAGAAACAACAAGTAGTTATGATAAAGAAGGATTACAAGAAAGACTTGCTAAAATAGCAGGAGGAGTTGCTGTTATAGAAGTTGGAGCAGCTACAGAAGTAGAAATGAAAGATAAAAAACTAAGAATAGAAGATGCATTATCTGCAACAAAAGCAGCTGTTGAAGAAGGTATAGTAGCAGGTGGAGGAACAGCTTTAATAAATGTTATTCCTAAAGTAGAAAAATTTGTAGAAACTTTAGATGCAGGAGAAAAATTAGGTGCTCAAATAGTATTAAAAGCACTAGAAGAACCAGCAAAACAAATTGCTATAAATGCAGGTTTAGAACCAGCAGTTATAGTTGACAAAGTAAAAAAATCACCTGTAGGAACAGGCTTTGATGCAAGTACAGAAACATATGTTGATATGAAAAAAGCAGGAATTGTAGATCCAACAAAAGTAACAAGAAGTGCTCTACAAAATGCAGCATCAATTGCATCTATGGTATTAACAACAGAAAGTATTGTAACAGATATACCTGAGGAAAAATCATGTAATTGTGGAAACCAAGGTGCAGGAGCTGGAATGGAAGGAATGTATTAAAAAATACTACTGGTCTGAAACAAAAAAACTAAATAATTTCTAAAATATGTGTAAAATATTTGCAATTTAATAAATAATATGATAAAATAGCACAAGTAAAACGAGAAACAATAGGAGGAAAGAAAATAAGATGGAAATAGCAAAAACAATTTTGACAGTAATATATTTCATAATAGCTATAGCAATTATAATATTGGCATTGATTCAGACTAAAGAAGATACTGGATTATCTTCGACAATAACAGGTTCGTCAACAAACAATTTTTACGAGAAAAACAAGGGTAGAACAAAAGAGGGAAAACAAAAAAGATGGACTGTAATACTTGCTATAATATTTGCAATATTAACAATTGTTTTAGGAATATTATATATGGTATAATGATACAAAATGGGGGCTTATATAAAACCCCTATTTTTGTTGAATATGAAAAGAGGAGTAAGTGTAAATGACTAAAAAAGAACAGATTATTTTAGAATTTATGAAAGATCCAAAATATGTGCCTATGAAGGCAAAAGAGATAGCTACAATTTTGGGAGTACCAAAAAAAGATATGGATAATTTTAAAAAGGCATTAGATAATTTAGAAATGGAATTTAAAATTGGTAAAAATAAAAAAAATAGATATAGAGTAATCGAAGAAAATTTTGAACAAGGTACATTTAGAAGAAATCAAAAAGGATTTGGATTTGTAAAATTAGAAAATAGAGATGATGAAATATATATATCAAAAGAAAATACTAATAATGCATTAAATGGTGATAGGGTAATTATAGAAATTTTGGAAGAAAAAAATAAAATTAAAAATGCAGAAGGAAAAATCAAAAGAATAGTTAAACACGAGAAAGATGCAGTTGTTGGAACATTCCAAAATAACAAAACATTTGGTTTTGTAGTTCCTGATGATAGAAGTTTTGGAACAGATATATTTATTTCTAAATCAAATTTTGGAAAAGCAAGAAATAATCATAAAGTATTAGTACAAATTACAAAATATCCTCAAAAAGGTAAAAAAGCAGAGGGAAAAATAATAGAAGTTTTAGGAGAACCTAATCAAGCTGGAATAGATATGTTATCTTTAATAAAAGAATATAACTTACCATCAGTATTTCCTGAAGCAGTTATTGAAGAAGCTAAAAAATGTGGCAATAAAATTGATAAAAAAGATATACCAAATAGAGTAGATCTTAGAGATGATATTATATTTACTATAGATGGAGAAGATGCAAAAGATTTAGATGACGCTGTAAAAGTTTCAAAATTGGAAAATGGTAATTATAAACTTGATGTACATATAGCAGATGTTAGCTATTATGTAAAAGATGGAAGTGTTCTAGATAGGGAAGCATTACTCAGAGGGACAAGTATATATATGTTAGGTAGAGTAATACCGATGCTTCCAAGAGAATTATCAAATGGTATTTGTAGCTTAAATGCAGGAGAAGATAGATTTACACTATCATGTACAATGGAAATAGATAAAAATGGCAAAGTAATTTCTTCAGAAGTGTATAAAG
>CALXHD010000104.1 GCA_944388015.1 uncultured Clostridia bacterium
ATCTGCATATTTCTGTTAATAGTAGTACCACCCTCCTGCAAGTTCATACCTTTTATAATTGCATTTTTACCATATTTTCGTTTAATATTAATAACAGCCTTTTGCAATTCTTTTTCTGATTGTTCAGCTAACTGGTTTTCCACTTTTTGTTTATAATCTGTGAATAAGTCAATTTGTTCATAATGATTATATGCATTTACTGATAAAAAATCAATCACATTATTAGCCGTAATATTAATTCTTCTTACTAGAAGATTTCTATTAATAATTTTATTATATAATTTTTCCACTGCATACATAATAATTTTTGTAGATGAAGTTTTATGATCCAAATTTATTGTACCGATGAGCGTGTTTTGGAATCCTTCGACCATATCTATCTATAGTAATTTCACCTTTATATAAATTACTTATCTGTGAATTAGTCAAATTTTCTATATCATATCCTATAGTAAGCACGATTTGATCTGTAACTAAGTTTTTTTCAACTAAATCAAGTGAGAGCAACTCAGCCATTTCTTTAACTATAAGTTCAGTTTTTTTATAATCATATGGACAATGAAGTACTTGACCTGAACAAATGCTGTTTGTAGACGGCTTATATGATTTAATTTGTTTAATAGTACAAGGTTCATAACCCCAAGCATGATCAATTAAAAGTTCTGCATTAACACCAAATAATTTATATAACAAATCTTCATTATTTAAAGAAGTTCGTGCAATATCACCCATTGTATAAATTCTGTGTTTCTCAAGTTTATTAGAATAACCTTTTCCAACTCTCCAAAAATCTGTTAAAGGTCGATGATTCCATAATAATTTTCTATAAGTTAATTCATCTAAACCAGCAATTCTAACTCCATTTTTATTAGGTTCGACATGTTTAGCAACAATATCCATGGCAACCTTACAAAGGTAAAGATTAGTGCCAATTCCAGCAGTAGCAGTTATACCAGTATTTTCATAAATATCTTGAATTACTTTTGTAACAAGATCTCTAGCACTTAATTTATATGTTTTCAAATAATGAGTAATATCAATAAAAACTTCATCAATTGAGTATACATATATATCATCAGAAGAAAACCACTTTAAATATATATTATAAATTTTTGTACTATATTTAATATAATAAGCCATACGTGGGGGAGCAACTAAATATGTTAATTCCAAATCGGAATTTCTCTTTAAAGCAATATTATCATATGATGAACCTGTAAAAGTTTGGTTAGGAGCATGTCTTTTTCTTTCAATATTAATTTCTTTTACTTTTTGCACAACTTCAAATAATCTTGCTCTACCAGGTATACCGTAGCTTTTTAAAGAAGGACTAACAGCAAGACATATAGTTTTTTCAGTTCGGCTACTATCTGCAACAACTAAATTTGTTGTAATTGGATTAAGACCGCGTTCATTGCACTCAACAGATGCATAAAAGCTTTTTAAATCTATAGAAACATATATATGTTGTAATTGGTCTTGCATATTGAAATTCATCCCTTTCTAACTTCATTTAGGAAATACATTGAAATAAATTCGTCTAAAAATATTATAACACGTATTTATAAAAATGTAAACATATGTTTGCATAAAATATACAAAAAATTATAATTTAAATTGATATTTATAAAAAAAAGTGATATACTTACAAAAGAGTTGAATAAAGTTCTTTAAAATGATTAAAATATCTAAAAGAACATTTAGGTAATAATTTGTATTAATTTAGCTCTAGGTTTATAGGTAGATCCTTTGAAAAAACCTAAATATATTATATAAGGATGATTATATTATGGGAGAAGAGTTAAAAGAAAAATTATTTTTAGATAATTCTAGTGGATGGAAGAATATGGATAATAATCAAAAGCAAAAAATATTTGATTTTTCAAATAATTATATGGAATTCTTGAATAAATCAAAAACAGAAAGAGAATTTATAAAAAGTGCAAAAAAGCTAGCAGATGAGAATGGATTTACAGATATTAACAATAAAACTGAATTAAAAGCAGGAGATAAAATATATTTTATAAATAGAGATAAAAGCATGTATTTAGCAATAATAGGGACAGAAGATATTGAAAAAAATGGTATGCATATTATAGGTTCACATGTAGACTCACCTAGATTAGACTTAAAACCAAATCCCTTACAAGAAGATGGAGGCTTTGCATATTTTAAAACACATTATTATGGAGGAATAAAAAAATACCAATGGACTACAATACCTTTAAGTATACATGGTGTTGTTGTGAAACCAAATGGAGAGAAAATAGAAATTAATGTAGGAGAAAATGACGCAGAACCAATATTTACAATTACAGACCTATTACCACATTTAGCTCAATCTCAAATGGAGAAAAAATTAAAAGAAGGAATAGATGGAGAAGATTTAAAGCTTTTAATTGGTAGTATTCCATTTGATGATGATAAAATACAAGAAAAAGTTAAGCTAAATATATTAAATATATTAAACCAAAAATATGGAATAAAAGAAATAGATCTAACAAGTGCAGAATTAGAATTAGTTCCTGCTTTTAAAGCTAGAACACTAGGATTTGACGAAAGTATGGTAGCAGGATATGGTCAAGATGACAAAGTATGTGCATATACATCATTAGTAGCAATGATGTCTTTAGAAAATGTTAAAAATACTGCAATATGTATTTTATCTGATAAAGAGGAAATAGGAAGTATGGGAAATACAGGAATGGAATCACATATGTTTGACTTCTTTGTTTCAGAGGTAATAAATAAAATGGGAATTAATAAACCAAATTTATTAGATAAAATCTTCTGTTATTCAAAAATGTTATCATCAGATGTAGATGCAGGTTTTGACCCAATATATGCATCAGTATCTGACACATTAAATGCAGGATATTTAGGAAAAGGAATAGCTTTAAATAAATATACAGGTGTAAGAGGAAAATCAGGAGCATCTGATGCTAATGCAGAATTCGTGGCATGGGTTAGAAATATACTTGAAACAAATAATATTAAATATCAAATAACAGAGCTTGGAAAAGTAGATATAGGAGGAGGAGGAACAATAGCATATATTCTAGCTAATAAAGGTGTAGATGTAATTGACTGTGGTGTTCCAGTACTTTCTATGCATGCTCCATATGAGGTTACAAGCAAATTTGATATTTACAATGCATTTGAAGCATATAAAGCATTTTGGATAGCTGACTAATTTTAAAATTAAAATAAAAGTAACATGATTAAATATTCTAAACAGAAAATTTGATTCATGTTACCTTTTTGCTATAGAAAAAATCGAAAATTTTTATTATAACATATATAATATTATAGCTTATTTAATGCATCTAACATTGAGTTGATAAACTCTAATTTATCGGCTGGTAATTTACTGATTTTTTCTGATATTTCAATTTGTTGTTTTGCTTCTTCATTTGTTATTAAATCTTTGAAAACAACATTTGGTACCATCCCTAATATATTCATATAATTTACTAACGTTTCCATTTTAACACCACTATTGCCGTTTTCTAATCTTGAAATATATTTCTCAGATATATCTAATTTTTCTGCTATTGCATCTTGTGTTAGATGATTTTTCTTTCTGTAAATTTTGAAAGCTTTTCCAATAACAGTATCAATATTAGACTTTACTTCCTCATTTGATTTTGAACTATTTTCTCTCTTTCCCATAAGCACCTCCATCAATTATTTTTTAGTATAACAATTTAATTATAAATATAGAACAAATTAAAAATGCTATTATTTCCAATTGGTATAATATGAAGTAATATGTTAAAAAAACGACAACCTTCGACAGTTTTTAGAAAAAAATCGTTATATTATTAGTTATACCCAAATCTTTTTAAATTATTATTGTGAGTAGAAATATAATTAAATGGTCATAATTATTGAAAAATAAATATTGACTTAAAAGATAAAAATAGTTAATTTGCAGAAACAGAAAAATATGTTTTTTGATAAAAATAATTACAAATTCTATTGACTCCATAAAAAAAATATATTATAATGTAAAAGTAACTTATGGA
>CALXHD010000105.1 GCA_944388015.1 uncultured Clostridia bacterium
ATTTCTATTATAATAGGATTATTTTTAAATTTCTTTTCTATTTTTTGAATTGGTATTTTCTTAAACTCATCATGCATTACACTAAATAAAATCAAATTAACATTATTAATTTTATCAAAATCCACAAAATGTATTTCTTTATTTCTTAATGCCTTTCTATTAGCTAAATTATCATAAACACATACTTCAATACCTAGTTGTTGCAGTTTATCTATAATATCAAGTACTTTGCTATTTCTTATATCATCTATATTTGCCTTATATGTTATTCCCATTATTAATATTTTCTTTCCTTCATTTTTTTGTAATTCATCTATGATTAATTTCACAATTTTATTTACCATATTTTCATTAATATGTCTAGCTGTTTGAACTAAATTACTCTCTACATTTAGTTTTTTCGCTAATGCAATATAATAATATGGATCTACTGATATACAATGACCTCCAACTAGTCCTGGATAACATTCATAAAAATTCCATTTTGTACTTGCAGCTTTAATGACATGGTTTATGTTTATATCTAGTTTCTCACAAAGACTTTCAAATTCATTCATCAAAGCTATATTTACATCCCTTTGAGTATTTTCTATTAACTTTGCAGCTTCTGCTGTTTTAATGTTATCTGCTTCATATACATTTTCTACTATCATCCCATATATTTTTTTCATCTCTTGTGTTATAGTTTTATTGCAGCCTGCAACTATTTTTGTTGTATTTTTTATATTATGGACTTTATCATTAGGATTTATTCTTTCTGGAGAATACCCAATAAATATATCCTTATTATATTTTAACTTTGAAATTTTTTCTATAATTGGCACACAAATATTTTCCGTAACACTTGGATACACAGTAGATTCATATATGACTAAATCATTAGCTTTTAATATTTTTGATATATTTTCTGTTGCTTTTATTACACAACTTAAATCAGGTCTATTGTTTTTATCTGTTGGAGTAGGAACTGCTATTATATAACAACTACAATCCTTGATTTGGTTTAACTTATCTGTAAAAATCATCTTTTTGTATTGTCTTTCATATTTTTTAATTTTATCTTTATCTAAATCATATCCTATAACATTTATTTTTTCTGAAAATAATGTAGCTAATGGAAGTCCAACATATCCAAGTCCAATAATACAGATGCTTTCTTCCTTTGATAATAAATTATTAAATATATTCATTATCTTTCTTCCTCCTCTTCTTGTTTTCTATTCTTTCCTGCCATTTGTCCACAAGCACCTGCAATATCTTGTCCCTTACTAATACTAATTGTAGCTTCTAAACCGTTTTCTTTCAATTTATTTTCAAATTTTTTTGCTCTCTCCATGCTTGGTCTTTTAAAAGGTAATTTTTCATTTTCATTATATAATAAAATTTGAACTTTAAATATATCTTTATCAAGAATTTTAATTAATTGTTGTAAGTGTTCATCACTATCATTTAAATCTTTTAATAATAGATAACTAGCTTTTATTTTTTTTCCTATAACATTTTTTTGCTTTTTTTCATAATAATATTTGCAAGCACTTAGTACTTCTTCTAAGGCATATCTTTTATTTATTGGTACTAGCCTACTTCTCTCCTCGTTAAAGGGTGAATGCAGTGAAAAGAACAAATCATATTTAGTATCATCATCAGCTAACTTTATAATATTTTCTGGCACACCAGATGTAGAAAGTGAAAAATGTGTTATAGGTAACATTTTAATTGCCTGATGATAAAAATCTCTTACTTCTTCATAATTATGTAATGGTTCTCCCATTCCCATTAAAGCAACTGATGTAAAGTTTCTAATATTTTCTCCACTCTTTTTTTCTTCTTCTAAAATCTTTGCTATAGTTTCCAAAATTTCTGTACTTTTCAAGTTTCTATTAAGCCCTAATTTACCAGTTGCACAAAAAGCACATCCAACACCACAGCCAACTTGTGTAGACATGCATATTGAACTTTCTGGAACTCCATCTACTGGATAGAAATATATAGCTTCAAAATTTCCTTTTTCACTTTTTCCATCATTAAATAAATATTTACTACTTCCATCTGTGGATTTTACTCTCTCTAATTTTTTAACCATATTTTTTACCCCTTTACTAATTCTTTTTTTAATTTATTTGCCATAAAGACTTCTGTTTTCTCCATAGATTCTTTTGTACATCCTCCTAAATGTGGGGTTATTAAAACTCTATTACTATCAATAGCAAATTTTAATAGTTTATTATTCTTTATTTTGTTTCTAGCTTCATGATTTAACACATCTACAGCAGCTTTGATTACCTTATTTTCTTTAATTGCCTGTATTAAATCTTGTTCATTTACTAATTCACCTCTTGCAGTATTTATAAAATAAATAGGTTTATCTATTAAATCAAATAATTTTTGGTTAATCATATTTATGTTTTCTTCTTCATAATTTACATGAAGTGTTACAATATCAGATTTTTTAAAAATTTCATCCAATGTAACTTTTTTTATGTATTTAGGCATTCTTTTTTCTTTTTTTTCACAAACTAAAATATTTGCACCAAAGCACTTTAAATATCTAGCAACAATTCTTCCAACTCTTCCATATCCAATGATTCCAATTGTTTTTCCGTAGATTTCATTTCCTTTAAAATAATCTCTATTCCAGTTATAATCATCTACAGCATTAGATGCATTTTTTATATTCCTTAATAAGGCTAATATACAAGTAATTGTAAATTCTGGAGTCGCTCTAACATTTTGTAAAAACTTTTCTTCCCCTTTTAAAGACAAGACCTTTATTCTTTTCTTCTTAGTGTATTGTAAATCAATGCAGTTCAATCCTGTTGTAGCTGTGACTATATATTTTATTTTGGTATTTTCTAAAATTTCTTTATCAATATAGTTTTTTAATCTTATCCATATTACATCTACATCTTTAACATATTTCTTTAATTCCTCTTTGTTCAAATTTTTTGAAATTATTTCTACATCTTCTATACTTTCAAGAATCTTTAATGCCTCTTTTGAAAAATCCTTATTCTCTGTAATCAGTATCTTCATTTCTATCTTCTCCAATATTTTCTTTTTCTAATTTTTCAACTAGCCATTGTGGTAAATCAATACCTTTTTTAGAATATTCTTTTTGTACTAGTTTGCAAATATCTATATCTTGCATCCACAATAATTGTGGACAAAATTTTCTATATAAAGCAAGCTTATATTCTTCATAGTCTTGTAATGACTTCTCATGCAATTTTAATTTATTATAGACAAACAATGCTTTATCATCATATGTCATTGTCCTCTTGGCTTTTTCGATTCCCTCTAATAATATTTCATAATCATCTTCATCCATAACATTTAAATCAACTCTAATATTTTCTCTCCAAATAAATCTAAACAAATATCTTGTACTTTCTAATCTAGCTGGTCTTTCTCCTCTAAATTCCATAAATTTTTCAAGTTGTTTTTTTATTTGTAGTTTTTCATCTTTTTTTACTTTTATAGCATAATCAATATCACTCGTTGGAAGATCTACCTCCATAGCTACCGATCCAACTAATGCAGGATATTCACCAGTTTTCTCTCGAATATACTCTCTTATACTTCTATCAAAATATAATATTCTGTTAGTTTTATTCATTTGTTCATAAACTTTTCTTGCTTCAATAATTTTATTTTCCATATTTACTTTCCTTTTCTTTTATTAATTTTAGTACATCAATAGCTTTTTTTAGCTCTTCTATATCCTGGCAAATACTAAATCTAAAATGAGTATCATGCTGACTAAATATTTTACCTGGTATTAGAACCAAATTCTTGGTTATCGCATATTTACAGAATTCTGTGGCACTCATATTTAATTCTTTTGGAACTTCTACAAAAAAGTAAAATCCGCCTTCTGAATTTGAAATATTATAATATTTTGATAGATTATTTTTTACATATTTATTTCTTTCTTTATATCTATCAACAAATGATGTCATATCTGTATCTAATGCCTCTATAGTACC
>CALXHD010000106.1 GCA_944388015.1 uncultured Clostridia bacterium
CTATCTCTTTTTATTGGAATATCTTCATAAATTTTACCGTCTATATCTATTATATCTTCTATTTTATTTTTTTCGTCTAATGCTTTATATAGGTCTTCTGGGAATTTATGTAGTGTATGTGTTCCAAATAAAATATCTACAAATGGATAACTTTCTTTTATTTTATTTGTAATGTGTTTTTCTTGCATCATGCATCCACCTATAGCAATTATTGAACCATTATTTTCTTTTATTTTTTTTAGTTCTCCCAATTTTCCAAATAGTCTGTCTTCTGCATTTTCTCTTACACAACATGTATTTATTATATTTAAATCTGCTTCTTTGGGATCTTGTACTCGAGTATATCCCATTTTTTCTATCATTCCACTTAACTTTTCTGAGTCATTTTCATTTAATTGACATCCCATTGTTAATATTGAATATTTATATTTCTTATTTTTTATTATTTCTTGTATTTTTTGTATGTATTTTTTTTGTTCCTCTATTTCATGCTTTGTATCCATTTTTTTGCTCCTTCTTTTATTTCTTTCTTATTTTACTACATTACAATAAAAATAGCAAGAATATTTTCTTGCTTATAATATTAATTATTGTTGTTATATTAACTCTCTATAATAATTGTAACAGGTCCATCATTTATTAAACTTACTTGCATATCTGCTCCAAATATGCCTTTCTCTACTTGGATTTTATATTCTTGTTTACATGTCTCACAAAAATAATCATATAATTTTTCTGCCATATCAGGTTTTCCTGCTTGTGTAAAAGATGGTCTGTTACCCTCTTTGCAATTACCATATAAAGTAAATTGTGAAACAATAAGCAATTTTCCTTTAACATCTTTTAAGCTCAAATTCATTTTTCCATTTTCATCTTCAAAAATTCTTAAATTACATACCTTTTTTGCTAAATAGTCGGCATCTTTCTTAGAGTCTAGATGCGTTATTCCAACTAGTACTAAAAATCCCTTGTCAATCTCACCTACTATTTTGTTTTCTACTTCTACTTTTGCTTTTTTTACTCTTTGAATTACTACTTTCATAATTTAAGTTTCCTATTCTTCTTCCTCTTCTATTTTTGTATCTTCATCAACATTTTCAGTATCAGGATTTATTTCCATTTCTACTGTTTTTTCTAAGTTTTCTTGGCTATCGTCATCTTTTTCTATGTTTGAGTCTACTTTTTCAAGTCTATCTAAAACTTCTACTTCTTTTGCTGGTTCTTCTTGTTTAGCACCACATTCAGGGCAAAAATTCATGTTTTTATCTATCTCTTTATGGCAATTTAGACATTGTTTTTTATCTTTTAAATCCATACATTGTTTTAAAATATTTTCAATTTCTTCACTTAGCATATCTATTTTAGTGCATTGTTCTTCTAATTCTTTTTCTATATCTATATTTTCTTTTCTAACATGTTTTTCATATACTTTTTTGCCTATTTCTTCATATAAATCATTGATTTGACCCTTTAAATCTCCCATTTTTAATTTAAGTTTTGTTTCTTTTGCAATTTTTCCAGTTTTGTCTGCTGTTATTTTATATGCTTCACTTGCTTTTTTTCCTATTTTATCAAAAAATTCCATTTCTTATACCTCCTATTTTTATTATTATTTCTATATATTTATTTTTTATGCAATATTTTTATGAATTATATTTCAGATTTTTTTTCTCTTGTCATTAAATTCTTAACAGCTTCTTTTGGAGATAATTTGTTGTAAATTACATTATATACTGTTTCTACAATAGGCATATATACATGATTTATTTTACCTAGTTCATATGCTACTTCTATATTGTCTATACTTTCTATTACCATTCCTACTTCTTTTTTAGTTTCTTCTAATGTTTTTCCTTGTCCAATTAATTTTCCGGCTTTCCTATTTCTACTATGTTCACTTAAACATGTTACAATTAAGTCCCCTAAACCACTAAGTCCATAAAAAGTATCTTTTTCTCCTCCTAATGCAATTCCAAGTCTTGTAAGTTCAACCAATCCTCTTGTAATCAGAGCCGCAAAGGTATTGTCTCCTAATCCTATTCCTGCCGCAACTCCTGCGCAAAATGCAATAATATTTTTTAATGCTCCTCCTAATTCTACTCCTTTTACATCTGTAGATGTATAAATTCTCATTTCATCACACATAAATACATCTTGTATCATTTTTTGTATTTCAGGGTGTTTAGAGGCTATAACTAATGCTGTTGGAACTGCCACAGATACTTCTTCTGCATGGCTTGGTCCTGATAGCACACCAATTTTTGCATTTGGCATTTCTTCTAATATCACTTCATCTAAAGTTTTTAATGTTTCTTTTTCAAAACCTTTGGAACATATTATAATTGGTCTGTTTCCTACATATTGTTTATATTGTTTAAATATATTTCTAGTAAATTTAGATGGTGTTACATGTATTATAAATTCACTTTCTTTTATTACATATTCAAAATCTTCTGAACACTCTATATTATCAGGCAAAGTTAAATTTGGCAAAAATTTACATTTTTTTTCATTATTAATTAGGTCCATTTCTTCTTTTGCAAATGACCATATTTTTACATTATTTCCACATCTTGCTAAATGTGTAGCTAATGCCACACCCCAGCTTCCACTTCCAATTATAGCTATATTTTTCACTTGTATAAACCTCCTATTTTTTTAATGATATTCTATTTTCTGTTCCATTTAACATTCTTTTTATATTTTCTCTGTGATTATATAAAACAATTATTGCTAAAATTATACTATATATAAAATATCCACTACCATCTTCTACAATAAAATGTTGTTTTATAAATAGTGTAAGTACTGGAAATAAGATTGCAGCAGCACATGATCCTAAAGAAACCATTTGAGTTAGTATAATTAAGACTAATGCAAATACTAGGCATATTAGTCCAATTTGCCAATTTGTCATAAGTAAAATTCCCAAAGATGTTGCTACACCTTTTCCTCCCTTAAATCCAAAGAAAATTGGAAATGTATGTCCTATAACTACTGCTACTCCGGCAATCTGCACTAGTAGTGCTTTATCTGAAACATTAAATATTGATCCTATAGCAATTGCAATAAGTATTGCTACAACACCTTTTAATATATCACATAAAAGTGTTAATGCTGCTGCTCCTTTTCCAACAGATCTTAACATATTTGTGCTTCCAGCATTTCCACTTCCTTTTTCTCTAACATCAAATCCTGCAAATTTTTTACTAAAAATAACTGAAAAATTTACACTTCCTATTAAATATGCAACTATAGCTGTAATGATGTTTATAACCATTTTACTCACTTTCCTTTCCTAGGTTTTAGTTTGACAATGCCACATTCTTATGGCTTTATCAACTTATTTATTTTTTCATATCTTTGTTTTTCTAATCTTTATCCTTTTTTTCTCTGACTAAAATCCTAATTGGTGTTCCTCTTAATCCAAATTCTTTTCTTATTTGATTAACTAAATACCTTTCATATGAAAAATGGAATAAATCTTTATTATTTACAAAAATAACAAATGTTGGTGGCTTTGTTGATGCCTGTGTGCCATAAAGAATTTTTAATCTTTTTCCTTTGTCTGTTGGTGGTTGTACAATTGCAATGGCTTCATTTATAACTTGATTTAAAACAGATGTTGATACTCTAAGGGCATTTTGTTTTGCAACTTCATTTATCATATCAAACAGTTTCTCTACTCTTTGTCCAGTTTTTGCAGATATAAATATAATTGGTGCATATGATAAATAAGCTAATTTATTATATATTTCTTTTTTATATTTTTCTAATGTTCCTGTCTCTTTTTCTATCTCATCCCATTTATTTACAACAATTATTATACCTTTTCCTGCCTCATGTGCTTCTCCTGCAATTTTAGTATCTTGTTCAGTAACCCCTTCATTTGCGTCTATAAGCATTAAACATACA
>CALXHD010000107.1 GCA_944388015.1 uncultured Clostridia bacterium
GTTCTTTCATGACATTTGTTGCTTCTTCATTTGAAGCTATTGTTGCAATTGATTTTGCCTTATCTTTACACAATGTATCAAAAATTGGTAATACTGCATCTAAAATTAATTTTACAGTCGAAATTGCTATTAATATAATAATTATGATTGTAGTTATTTTACGTTTTATTTGTGGTTTTATCTTTTTTTTATTCTTATTATAGTTGAATTTAAATTTAGGTAATCTATATCTATGTCTTGAATAAATTTTATACATTACTAGCTACTGGTTTCCTTATATATTTTGGAATATATAATTTTTGTCCTATTTGTATTTGATTTGGATCTTCTATCCCATTTGTTCTTACTATATCATCAACTGTACTACCAAATTCTTTTGCAATATTCCATAAAGTATCACCTTTTTTTACAATATAGATAACTATACTATAATCTTGTTCTTCTCTTTCTTTTTCTTCTTCTACATCATTTATAAGATCTACACTTGCAATTCTGTTCATATCTGTTTGTATATTCATATTGATATTACAGTCAATTTCTCCCCCATCTTTAATTATAAAATCTTGTGATTGTATTTCTATATCATTTTTTGTGTTTATGCTTTCCCCTCTTTCTAAGTTGTCAATTACATATTCAAATGGAATGCTTGCTTCTTTCATTTCTAATTCCATATTTTGTGATAAAAATGTAAATTTCATTTTTAATTCCATCTCATATAAAATTTTTGAATTGATTTTTGTTTCTTTATTCATTGATACTGATAAATCCACATCTATTAATCTTTTTCCTTCTATTTCTGTAAGCATTACCTTTTCTTGTACCATTTTATTTTGTTTTATGCACTTTTTATCACTAATTGTGGATACTTGTGTCTTATTTGTTTGTAAAATATAATCTGTACTATATATATCTTCAATTAAGTTAATGTCCTTTTCTTCATATATGCTACAACTTACTTCAAATTCCATTTCAACATATATTGAATGTTCTTCTTGAGAATTTGGTTTGATTATAACATTTCTTAGTTCATAATTCACATCACAAGCATCGTTTTCTGATACATTTGCTATATCTATAAATCCTACTATTGGTATTTTAGGATTTACCTGGTTTATTCTATTGTCTTCTGTTAAATACATTATTTTAATCTCTGCCTCTGCTTTTGTTAATACCTTGTTGTAGCTAATTTTTACATCTTTTCCAATAATATGTGTTGATACTTTTAGAATTTCTGCTAATTGATCTATATTATCTATCTGAACTGTATCTTTTGCGTAAATTTTTGTTGTTCCTGTTCCAAGTAGTGAATTTAATGTTAAATTTGTTTTTAATATTTGAACATTATTATTATCTAATATATTATTTACAATTTCTTCATCTTCTGTTGTAAATACTTTTATGTCAAATTCTAATGCAACTTTTATGCCTATTTTTCTGCCATTTATAACTTTAGCTTCTATGCTTTTAATGTTTGTTGTTAATACTGCTTGCATATCTGATGTGGCATTTTCTATTTCTATATTTTCAGAAAAGTCCAATGTAGTATTTAGTCCTCTTACTCCCTGATCCATTCCTTCTGGCATATACATAATATATGTATTTATTGCTCCATCAATTTTTATTCTTCCTTCTAATAATTCTTTTTTATATACACAAGCCATACCACTTGTACAAATTGTATTTAATATATCAGGTTTAGAATCTGGTACTATCATATCCCCTTCTACAAATACAATCTCATTTTTTTCTGATACTAATTTATGAATACATAAATTTTCTTTTGCAACATTTACCATACCTTACCTCCTATTTTTTACTTTATACATATATATGTTACTTTTTGTTTTTTATTCATTTTTTCGAATATTAGTATAGTTAAATTATTACAAATTATAGTGTCTTTTGATTCGTTATCTATTAGTAAAAGTTACTGACTTTTCTAATAGAGAACAAACGTTATTTTCACACTTCGACAAAATTCGTCATATAATATATTAGCCTATATTTAGAGGTGATATAAATGAATCATATTAGAAAAGGTAGTATTGTTGTAAGAAAATCTCATCTTAAAGATGTAATATTTAAGGTTACTAAAATTATTAAAACTGATTATAATGATATTGCAATCTTAGAGGGTATTATAGAAAGAGTTGTGGCTGATAGTCCAATTGATGATTTAGAACTTGTTTCTCCAAATGCTGTAAAAGATGCTTTTAATAAGTTTGAAACTAAGATAAATAATAGAATTAAGGAGAACTTGTCTCTTAAATTGGATAAAAATAGGCAATTAAAAAAGACTATAATTACTGGTAAAATATTGCATTTAGATGGAGATAAAAAGTATTCTAGTAAATCATATTATTATTATAAAAAGCTTGGTCTTAATGCAGTTGTAAAAAATATAGCTGAGTATAAACAGCCTAAAGCAGTTTATTCTTTACTTAAAATTTATAATCCTGATATTTTGATTATTACAGGACATGATGGTATGATTAAAAGAAATATGGGATATTATGATATATATAATTATAGAAATTCTAGACATTTCGTTGAAACTGTAAAAGAAGCTAGAAGATATGATGCTGATTTTAATAAAAATACTGTTATCTTTGCGGGAGCTTGTCAAAGTTATTTTGAGGCTTTAATTTCTGCAGGTGCTAACTTTGCCTCTTCCCCTGCTCGTATTTTAATTGATTTTTTAGATCCTCTTGTAATTGCTGAAAAGGTTGCTTTTACAGAAAACACTAAATATGTTACTATTGATGATCTCGTTAGTGATTTAAGAGATGGTAAGAGAGGTGTTGATGGAATTGGTGCAAATGGTAAAATGTCTAGTCCTGTAACATTTTTGTAACAAAGATGTAATTTAATTGTAATATTGTCTTTTAAATTTATTAAAACCCTTGTATTTGAAGGGTTTTAAGCTTTTTACTTGATTCTACATCTTTTGACATTTTATTCCTAAAATGCTATAATTCATTTATCTTAAGGGAGTAGGTGATGGCATGATTTGTAAATCAGATATAACAAATCTAAAAACAGACATCTTTGATAAAATTCGGACAAAAGATAATTGTTAAGGGTTCTTTAGGAAGAAGTAAGTATTTTGAAAAAGAAGCTACAATAGAAAAGGCATATCCAAACATTTTTGTTGTTAGATATGAAGAAAATAATAGTAGTGTAACTTATAGTTATACAGATGTTTTGACTAGAACAGTTGAGGTTGAGGTTTATGATGGTCATTCTTATTCACCTCTTATTCCACCTCCTGTTGAAAACAAAAGAAAAAAGCATTCTATTAATACACCATTGACTTCTGCTATTCAAGCTTAATAAAAGACGACATATAAGTATTTTATCATTTTGATTACTTATATGTCGCTTTTTTTGTGTTATAGAAAAAATCGGAAATTTTTCTATAATATTAGTAACTGCTCACAATTTTACAGACGTAAAATTGGTACTCGAAACAATTATGTAGGCTTTATAGTTCGCGGAAAAATGTGTCTAAAAACTTGACCTGAATCCAATATCCCAAGTGTATAAAATGTCAAATATTGTTTTCATTTTTAATTCTTTTGTTTTTGTAAATGGCTATATTTTAATTTTGTTGCCATTCCTCCTCTTATATGCCTTTCTGCTTTGTTTTCATCCAAAATCCCTCTAACTTCTTTTGCTAGGCTCGGATTTATTTTCTTTAGTCTCTCAGATACGTCTTTGTGTACCGACGTTACTTTTCGTAACGGTAGAATTTATATCATCAAAATTCGTAATTACTGTAGGTTGACTTCCAATTTCATTCAATAATTTTAATCTTACTTCCACATTTCCTTCGCTATCTACTTCAATAACATCTATTATTGTTTTAAGCATTGCATTTGTAATTGTTTCATTATTTAAAACGTCATCTAC
>CALXHD010000108.1 GCA_944388015.1 uncultured Clostridia bacterium
TGATGAATTATTTACAATAGAAAGAGATCAAAGTGGAAATGTTACTATGATAAAATCAAATGTAATACCAATAAATGAAATTATTTCTGACATACCTAATAAAATTCAAGAACAAATTAATAAAAAAGGCAAGGAAAATATACAAATAGCTTTAGGAAGCTTCACAGGAATAAAGTTACTTGCTGGAAGAGGACCAGGAATTAATATTGTAATTTCTTGTACTGGCAATGTGGAAACAGACTTAAAAAGTGAATTTATTGCTCAAGGAATAAATCAAACTTTGCATAGAGTATATTTACAAGTTAAATGTGAAGTAACCATACTAACACCATTTAATAATATTACATCAAGCATCACAAATCAGGTTTTATTAGTAGAAAATGTTATAGTAGGAAATGTACCAAGTACCTATTATAATTTAGAAGGAATAAATGGAGGCAGTGATGCATTAGAAGCCATAAACTAATATGAATATTTTATAGCTTTTGGGATAGAATAAATCTAACTTGGCTAGGCAGTTAATATATGTTAAAGTCTAGCAAAAGATATTTTCCATGTAAATTAGGAGGATATATATGTTTATTCCAAAAGCTATTTATTATGAAAAAAATATAGAAGATTATGAATTAGGTAGAGTTTTATTAGAAAAATATAAAGATATACCCAAAATAACTATAGAAAATCATAATAACATAGAGGAAATGAGAAAAAAATCAAATTCGGAATTTGCAGATATGAAAAAAAATCTAATAATAGGAATACGAAAAACCCATAAATTTACAGAAAATCACAAAACATCAGATTTTCTCGTACCGTATACATCATCAGGATGTACAGCAATGTGCATGTATTGTTACCTAGTATGTAACTATAATAAATGTGCATATTTAAGATTATTTGTAAATAGGGAACAAATGTTAGAAAAAATAATAAAAGTAGCACAAAAAAGTGAAAGAGAATTGACTTTTGAAATAGGCAGTAATAGTGATTTAATATTAGAAAATATGATTACAGGAAATTTAATATGGACAATAGAAAATTTTGCAAATACAAAAAAGGTTTTTTAACATTACCAACAAAATTTGATATGGTAGATAGTATATTACCATTAGACCACAAAGGAAAAATAATTATCAGAATGAGTGTAAATCCATCTGAGATAATTAATAAAGTCGAATTTGGAACTTCGAGACTAAATGGAAGAATAGAAGCAATAAATAAACTAGCAGAAGCAGGATATAAAATAGGAATATTAATTGCTCCAGTCATTTTTGTTGAGAATTGGCAAGAATTATACAGTAATTTAATAAAAGAACTAAGTGTTAAATTATCAGATAAGGTAAAAAGGCAAGCTTTTTTTGAAATCATTTTTATGACATATAGTTATGTTCATACAAAGATTAATGAAGAAGCATTTCCAAATGCTATAAATTTATATGATAAGGAAATAATGACAGGAAGAGGAAATGGAAAATATGCATATAGAATAAATATAAGAAAAGAAGCGGAAACTTTTTTAATAGATAAAATGAAAAAATATTTTCCAAATAACAAAATTGAATATATAGTTTAAAAATTATAACCTGTTATTTAAAATTAAATAGAAAAGGAAATATATGAGAAAAATAAATTGGAAAGAAAAATATAAGATAATTGAAAAATTTTTTACAAATATGGAAGAGGACTATATAAGTGAATCATCAGCACAATGTTCATATTATACTATTTTATCATTTATACCATTTATAATCTTAGTCATAACACTAATACAATATACTAATATAGAACCTCAAACACTATTTGACGCAATATCAAAGTTTATTCCATCAAGTATGAATGAAATAGTTTTAAATGTAGTGCAAGAAGTATATTCAAAATCTATTGGAACAGTTTCAATATCTATCATATTTACAATTTGGGCAGCTAGTAAAGGATTGTTTGCATTAACAAAAGGGCTACAATTAATTTATAATACTGATAATAAGAGTGATACATCATATATATATTTAAGAATAAAAGGCATTCTACAAACTATAATATTTATTGTCTTAATAGTTATAGGATTAACAGCTTTAGTATTTGGAAACACATTAAAAGATATTGCTCAAAGATATTTTGGAGAATTACGAAATTACAATATTATGTTTTCAATATTAACAGAAATAATTTTTATTTTAATAACCTTTATAATATTTTTACTTTTATACAAATTTATGCCAAAACACAAGGTCACATTTAAAAGTCAAATGTATGGTGCTATTTTTGGAGCAATAGCACTTAATGTAATATCTTTTGTATTTTCTAAATATTTATATATATTCAAAGGATTTTCCTTAACTTATGGAAGTTTAACAACATTAATGCTTATAATGATGTGGACATATTCATGTTTTTACACAGTCTTTTTAGGAGCAGAATTAAATAAGCTATTAAATAGTAGTGAGATTAAACTATATAAATTAATAGATTAAGTCGAAAAGTAATTTTAAATACACAATTAAAAATTCAAAATTTATATTTTTTTGTTAAAGACCAAGAAAAAGTTGACAAATTATGTAAAATACATTATAATAAGCACATGGCTAAGTGCCAAATAAAAAAGAAAAAGGAGAATGTATTATGTTTGGTGTAAAATTTGTATGTAAAGAGATAGGAGAGAAGCGGTTTTTTGATGTTATAGTAGATGAGTGCTATTTAACCACCATAGGGGTAGAATGGTTAAATAACAATAGTAAATTAAAAATTTCATTATTAACAGCGAAAGAAAGTGACGAACTGTCAAAAAAATTAAAAACTGTTTTTCACTATTGCATGGTTGGAGGAGATTGGAATAGTTTAATCAGAAATTACACTGTATTTTTTAAATTTCTATATGAAAAATACAAATGTCCAATTATTGCATTCTATAATAAATGCAAATTGCAATTGGAGGAAGTAGACTTTAATGGAAAAAAGGTGTACTTTAATGGAAAAACTCATGAATACTTTCCAAAAGCCTGCGTTGGAAAGATTGAAGCATGGCTTGATGATATTATTTTTAGTTTTTCGCCAAGTATTAAACTTGAAACAATAACACCCAGCAAAGCGAATAGAATTATGATAAATGATATCGAATTCTACGCAGACGGAGTTATGGAGGCTTATTATACAACTGCAAAGATTTCAGGAAGGGAATCTCATTATGGAGACTTCTACGCAGCCGTGATACTAACGGTATTATTTCGAAATAATGATGTAGTTAGAAATAGTATAAAGAAGCTTGTTGAAAAATGCAAATCAGCAGAAGTAACTATAGTTACTGAAAGAAAAAATTTTATAGTGATAAGTCAATTCGATGTTTCTTATATATATTTTACATATAAATTGAAAGACAAAGATATCTTTTTCTGTTAAAAGATTAAATTAATCTTTTAATTCTTAATACTAAATGAAGTATTATAAGAGGGACTACTTAACTTGTTGAATAAGAAAAATTACTAAAAATACTGAAATATCAGGAAAAAGTTAATTTTTCTTATTCAATAAAAAAGTAGTCACTTTTTTTGTGCACATTAGAAAAATTCTATATTATAAGTTTATTATATACTAGACCTAAATAGAGCTTTTTAGATTTTTTATTGTAAAGTATAACCATATTTTGATATAATTGCAAAAAATGTTGACAAATAAAAACCTTGAGTTTTACAGTTAAAGTGAGCAAAACCTTAAGTATGTAAGGGTTACTCACTTTTGAAATGTTGTCGAATAACA
>CALXHD010000109.1 GCA_944388015.1 uncultured Clostridia bacterium
CAAAAAAGTTGGATGAAAAGAAATGAGATTATATATTATAACCACAAAAGCGAACAAAACTTTATATATGAAGAAAAATAAGTAATTTTGAAATATGTTAAGATATGTGATTTTACTTTACTATAACAGACTTTAAATATAGTAATATCAAGAAATTTAAGGAGTAATGTCAGAGTACGCAAAAATGTGCGGTTAAATATGAATATTTCAGAAGAAGATAGGTATCAGAAAAAGATTGAAAAGGATAAAAATCATGTAAGAATAATCTAGAAAATGAAAAAAATATATATTATTAGACTTTACCAAAAGTTGACCTATGTTATACAGGAAATTTTGATAAAACATATGATGATATTATAGGATATTTAAAAGGAATTGAAGGTTAAAAAATGAAAATAACAATAGAAAATGCAAAAAAAGTATTAATTAAATATTTAGGAAAAAATACAGAAAAAGTTAATCATTCAATAAGAGTTGCAGAAATCGCAAAAAAATTGGCAGAAAAATGTGGAGAAAATGTAAAAGAAGCGGTAATTGCAGCATTATTACATGATATAGGCAAATCTATGAACGAACAAGAAATGCTTAATTTATGCTTAAGAAAAGAAACAACAGTATATGATTTTGAACTCTATGGTTATACAATGGCTTTACATGGGAAAGTTGGTGCAATAATATTTGAACAGGAATTTGACAAATCAATAGACCCTATAGCATTTGATAGAATAAAACAGGCAATTTCATATCATGTAGCAGGAGGAGAAGAACATATGTCAAAACTAGATAAAATTATTTATATTGCAGATAATATTGAAGCAAAAAAACAAAAAAGATATGAAAATAAAAATATAAGAAATCTAGTAGACAAATTAGAAAATAATGAAAAAATAGATATAGATGAATATGTAAAAATAATAATAGAAGAAAAGAAAAAAAGAGCAAAACAAGAAGGTAGAATAGTAAACCCATTAGTAGATAATATACTGGAAAAATAGAAAATGTAAACGAAAGGAATATAAATATGGTTGAATATGAAAAGTTATATAATGAAGTAAAAGCAAAAATGTCAGAGAGAAGATTTGCACATTCAGAACATGTAGTAAAAAGAGCAGTGGAATATGCAGAAATATATAATATTGATATAAATACTGTAAAATTAACCGCAATTGCACATGACATTGCTAAAGAATTAACAAATGAAGAAATACAAGAATGCACAAAAAAATACAATATTAAATTTGACGAGATTGAGCAAAAAAATAAAAGTTTAATTCATGCCAAAATAGGATACTATATTTGTAAAGATAAATATGGATTCACAGAAGAAATGGCAAATGCAATAAAATATCATACAACAGGAAGAAAAAACATGACTACCTTGGAAAAAATAATATATTTGGCAGATGCAACAGAAGAAACAAGGCAATATTGTTCAAGATATGCAGATTTAATAAAAAAAGATATTGATAAAGGAATTATTGAAGTTTGTAAATTTACAATTAGTAAATTATTAGAAGAAAATAAAATAATACATGAAGATAGTATAAGATGTTATAATTATTATATTGAAGAAAATAAATAAAGTTACAGTGGATATAAAAACAAATCATTAGTGAAAAAATGAAGCTACTTAATAAAAGTAGTCTCATTTTTTCATTTTAGGTTTAGAAATTAATGCAGCTAGATAACCAAAGAATATAGCAGCGGCAATACCACCAGCAGCATTTTTAACACCACCAGTAAAAGCACCAACAAGTCCATATTGTTGAACTCCTTCAATAGCACCTTTTGCAAGATTGTATCCGAAACCTGTTAAAGGAACAGTAGCACCAGAACCCGCAAAATCAACTAAATACTGATAAATGCCCAAACCACCAAGAATAGCTCCAGTTGTTACAAAAATAACTAAAATTCTAGCAGGAGTGAGCTTAGTTTTATCAATCAAAATCTGCCCAATAACACATATAATTCCACCAACAACAAAACATTTTAAAAGTGACATTAAATCAAAAACTTGCGACCAATCAATAGACATCTATAAATCTCCTCCTTTTAAACTTCTATACTAATAGCATGTGCAATACCAGGAATACTTTCTCCTTGTTGTGAACTAGTAGAATTCATTAAAGCACCTGTAGCTATAAGTAACAATTTTTTTATTTTTCGTTCCTTTAATTCTTTGAATAAATATCCTGAAAATACAGAAGCACAACAACCACATCCACTTCCGCCTGAATGAGTATCTTGAGAAGATTTATCAAAAATTAAAATTCCACAATCATTATAATTAGACTTAATATTGTAACCCTGAGATTTTAAAATATCTATTGCAATATCTTTACCAATATAACCTAAGTCACCGCTAATAATTGCATCATAATAATTAGGATTTCTGCCAGTATCCAAAAAATGATTAATTAAAGTATTTGCAAATGCAGGTGCCATTGCAGCTCCCATATTATTAGCATCTTTTATACCCATATCAACAATTTTACCTGGAGTAATGGTTGTAATAAAAGGTCCTTGTCCAACTTTAGTTAAAATTGTAGCACCAGCACCGGTTACAGTCCACTGAGAAGTAGGTGGACGCTGATTTCCCAATTCTAGAGGAAAACGAAATTGCTTTTCGGCACTACAAAAATGGCTCGAAGTAGCACATAAAACATTTTCAGAAAAACCTTCTACACAAATTGCACCTAAACACATAGATTCAACAAATGTAGAACAAGCCCCAAAAACACCAAAAAAGGGAATATTTATTTCACGTAATCCAAAACTAGAAGAGATACACTGGTTTAACAAATCACCTGCAAAACAGCAATCGATTTTATCAGAGGAAACACCTGATTTATGAATAACAGTATTAACAGTTTCTTTTATGATTTTACTTTCAGCTTTTTCCCAAGTCCTTTCACCCCAAAATTCATCTTCTAATGTTTGGTCAAAATACTTACAAAGAGGACCTTGAGCTTCTTTTGGACCGACAATACTAGCACATTCTAAGATTGTAGGGGGATTATCAAACTGAATTGTTTGTTTACCAACTTTTTTCAAAAAATCATCTCCAATCAAAAATTAAACTAAGGTTATAGATTGAGTATTAAAAATCAAATACACAATTCCAACAATAATGGAAGCAGAAATACCAAAAACTAGAACAGGACCTGCAACAGTAAACATCTTACCACCAACTCCCATAACATAGCCTTCAGATTTATACTCCATAGCAGGAGAAACAATTGAATTTGCAAATCCAGTAATAGGAATTAAAGAACCTGCACCAGCAAATTTTCCTATTTTATTAAAAATATTTAAACCTGTTAAAAATGCAGAAATACCTATTAATATAATAGAAACAATTGTGCTAGAAACAGAAATATCTAATCCACGGATTTTACAAATATTAGAAATAATTTGTCCAATAGTACAAATTAATCCTCCAACCCAAAATGCATTAAAGCAATTTTTTAAAATAGGGGAATTAGGTGATTTTTTATCAACATATTCTTGGTATTTTTGCTTACTCTCAATAGGATTAGAAGAATTTGAATTCATAATTACTCCCCCTTTCGATTTACATCTACTACAAAACTAAGATCTAAGTCGACAAAATATTCTGCAATTTTATTACCATCAATTTTTGCATATTGATTTAAGATTTTTACAGTAGATAGATAATAAATACTCTTAGATAAATCCAATATAGTCTTTACAATTGAAT
>CALXHD010000110.1 GCA_944388015.1 uncultured Clostridia bacterium
TTTTTCAATTTCATCAAATAATATAACTGAATATGGTTTTCTTCTTATTTTTTCTGTTAATTGACCACCTTCATCATATCCAACATATCCTGGAGGTGAACCTATTAATTTAGATACAGAATGTGGTTCCATATATTCAGACATATCTATTCTTATCATTGCATTTTCATCTCCAAATAATGCTTGAGCCAATGCTTTTGATAATTCAGTTTTACCAACACCCGTAGGCCCTAAAAATAAGAATGAGCCTATTGGTCTTTTTGGATCTTTTAATCCTACTCTACCTCTTTTTATTGCCTTGCTCACTGCCTCGACAGCCTCATTTTGGCCTATTACTCTTTTATGCAATTCTTCTTCTAAATGTTTTAATCTTTCATTTTCATCTTGTGTTATTTTACTAACAGGTATTCCTGTACTTGTGCTTATTACTTCTGCAATATTTTCTTCTGTTAATGTCGTTACAGATTTAGTATTTTTATTTTTCCATTTTTGTTCTTCTTCTTTATATTTTTTTGTCAATTCTTTTTCCTTATCTCTTAATTTTGCAGCATTTTCAAACTTTTGATTTAATACTGCTTCTTCTTTATCCTTTTTTATTTCCTGTATTTCTTCTTGCATTTTCTTTATACTTTCAGGTTCTGTATATGTTTTTAATCTTGCTTTTGAAGCTGCCTCATCTATCAAATCTATTGCTTTATCTGGTAAAAATCTATCATTAATATATCTTACAGAAAGTTTTACTGCAGATTCTATAGCCTCATCTGTTATTTTTACATTATGATGTGCTTCATACTTATCTCTAATTCCTTTTAATATTTTAATCGTATCACTTTCTGTTGGTTCACTTACATTTACAGGACTAAATCTTCTTTCTAAAGCAGAATCTTTTTCTATATATTTTCTATATTCATTTAATGTTGTTGCACCTACTAATTGTATTTCTCCCCTGGCTAATAATGGTTTTAAAATATTTGCAGCATCTATAGCACCTTCTGCAGCACCTGCACCAACTATGGTATGAATTTCATCTATAAATAATATTATATCTCCTGCTTTTTTTACTTCATTTAATGCTTTCTTTATTCTTTCTTCAAAATCTCCTCTATATTTAGCACCTGCTACCATACCTGATATATCTAATGTTACAACTCTTTTATTTTTTAATATTTCAGGAACATCTTCTGATACAATCTTTTGAGCTAACCCTTCCACAATAGCAGTTTTACCAACACCAGGCTCTCCTATTAAACAAGGATTGTTCTTGGTTCTTCTAGATAGAATTTGTATTACCCTTTCTATTTCCTCTTTTCTACCTATAATTGGATCTAGTTTTCCTTCCTCTGCTTTAATTGTTAGGTCATCTCCAAATTGATTTAATGTTGGAGTTTTGTTATAACTTCCTCTTTTACCACTTGAATTTCTACTTGTTGAACTATTTCCATCAGATGTATCTCCTTGGTAATCTTCTCCTTCACGTATAACTTTTATAATTTCATTATATAATTTAGGTATATTAATATTTAAATCTAATAAAATTCTTGTTGCTACACAATCTCCTTCTCTTAAAATACCTATAATTAAATGTTCTGTTCCTATAAAATTATATCCTAATTTTCTTGCCTCTATATATGCTGTTTCTATAACTCTTTTAGTCCTTGGTGTAAAATCTATAATTTCATCTACAGGCTTTTCATGTCCTATTAATTCTTCTATTTTATTTAGAATATCTTCTGCCTGTATATCTTGCATTTGTAATACCTTACTTGCTACTCCATTTTCCTCTTTTGCCAAGCCATATAAGATATGTTCTGTTCCTATATAACTATGTCCTAATTCCATTGCAATTTCACTTGCAATCTCTATTACTTTATTGCAACTATTTGTAAATTTATATGTCATAATCTCGTCTCCTTTCTTTTTTTATATATTCTAATTTATTTTTCATTTATTATTTGCTTTATCATTTCAGCTCTTTTTATATCCATTTCTATGCCACTAAATTGGTTTCCTAAATATTTTTGAAGATTTGCAGGTTTTGAATACAAATTCATCTTTTGAACTTTCAAATCTGTAAGTTCAGGTAAAATTCCTAAATCTGTTCCCACTTTTAATGTTGATATATACTCTTTTGCCTCTTCAAAAGATATTTTTTTACAATTCGACAAAATACCATAACTTCTGTATATTTTGTCACCTAAAGTTATTCCGTCTTTTGCTAAAAATTTTCTAACTTGTCTTTCTTGGTCTGTAACCTTTTCAGCTATTACTTTTATTCCATTTATTATTTCTTGTTCTGTAATTCCTAAAGTCTTTGTATTTGAAATCTCATATACAGATTTAAGATCTTCAATTGGTTTTATATTTATCTCAAAACCACTTAAAGCATTAAATATTGATCTAATATTTCTTGTTTCTGTTAATCCACTTAGTTGCAAAAATACTGATGCTTTTAAACCTGTACCACAATTATTTGGATATGATGTTAAATATCCATATTTCTTGCTTTTACTATATCCTAATACATCATCTAACTTTTGATCTAATTCTATTGCAAAATTTAAAGTATTTTCTAATTCTAATCCACTGCTAAATACTTGAATTTTTAAATGATCTTGTTCATTAATCATTATACATATATTTTCTTCATCATTTAATAATATTGCATTTTGCCCCATTTTATTTCTTGCAAACTGAGACGTAATTAAATTTTTTTCTACTAAACTTTGTTTTGTTATTTCATCCATATCTTTTAATTTAAAAAATTTCAATCCATATCCAATTAAGTATAAGTTGTCTTTTATTTTATTTTGCATTTCCTCTAGTTGTTTTTTATCTTTTAGATAAAATGGAAAACCTTCTATATTTCGTAAAAATCTTATCCTTGTACTTAACACCACATCAGAATCTTTGCCACTTTGTAAATACCAATTCATTTTTTATCACAATCCCTTCTCTTTTTTAAATTATTTTTCCTTATTTTTATTTATTTCATCTCTTATTTTTGCAGCATCTTCATATCTTTCTTCTTTTATAGCTTCTTTTAATTCTTCTTGTAATTTTTCTAATTCATTTTCATTTTTACTTTCTTCTTTTAAATCATTTTCGTTTGTATTTTCTTTTAATTTTTCAGTTTCATTTTCTATTTTATTATCTATTTCTTTTGCTAATCTTCCAACATGTCTATTTGAACCTTGGATTTTTTTAATTATTGGATCTATTCTGTCTTGGAAAGTTTCAAAACAGTCACTACATCCAAACATTCCTGTATTTAGTATATCATCAAATGTTGTTCCACATGTTTTACAATTTATTTTATTAATTCCATTTAACATTGGCATAAATTCTGGTTCTATAAGTTCGTCCATAAATCCAGTTAAAAAATTTGAAAAATCTATAGGAATGTTAAAATCCATTTGTCCTATACCAAGTTTTCTGCTACATTCTTCACATAAGTGTAATTCTCTTACCTTTCCATTTATATTTTCTGTATATCTCACATTTGCCTCATTTTTTCCACAATTTTCACATAACATATTAATCTCCT
>CALXHD010000111.1 GCA_944388015.1 uncultured Clostridia bacterium
TTACAATATTTTATTAATAAATCTCTTTGTGTTTCTATTCTTTCATAGTTTTCGCCATAGTCATCTCTACTTTCTCTTGCATATATAACTGTTTTCTTTTCTTCATTTGATTTCTTCATGCTATTCACCTCCTGTTGTGCTTTACTTTTATGTATCAATAACATTATATTTTTATTGTTATTTTATTGTTGCTATTATATATTAAAAGTTCTAAAAATTCAATATAAATCTTGAAAATTTAGAACTTCTACATATCACTGGTAATTTTTGTTTTTCTCAAAAAATTGTTGACATTTAAGAATTCTTTTAATATAATGATAGTGAACTACTGAAAGTACGAATGTGCCGTAGGTGGTGTTTTTTATTTTGGATAAATCACTAACCCATAACTATTAGATTTATTAGCTTTTAAATTAAGTTTATTTGATTTTTTTAATGTTGCCATTACACTACCTACAAACTTTTTATCTATTAATTTTCCAACTCTATTTGGCAAATCATTTTTCTTTATACAACATTTATAATATAAGTGCACAAAATATGAAACAAAATCACATATTTGTATAAAGTATGATTCTTTTGAATCCTTTTCCAAAATATCTTCTATTAATCCTGAGATAGGTTGATTTTTAAATGTATAAGAATATTTTGATTGTATCGGATTATATGCTCTTATTGCTCTAGCAGTTTTTCTCATAGGTGCTATTCTTCCTCTATCTGTAATTATCATATAATTCCATTCTCCATTACTATCATTATCTATCCTTTGGATATTATATTTTAAAGCATTTTCTAATACTTTATAATCTTGTTTTTTTATTTTATTTTTATCTATTATTACATTAATACAAGTTAAATCTAAGTCTGCAATGGCTAATGTAAATGCTTTTAAAATTTCTAATTTTGTTTCTTTATTCCAATTATATTTTCTATATGGATCTTTATCTGTTAAAAAATGTTTTGTATGCATTTCTTCTTTTACATGAAATCCATATTTTTCTTTTAATTCTTTTCTTAAAAATTTCATCTGATTATAATTTTTTTGCCAATTTTCAGATGACATATAAATACTTGTTAAAATGAATGTTTCACTTGATGTTCTTATTAATCCATCATCACCAGTTTCATCAAAATATACTAGATTTGTTTTCATTTTTATTCCTACTTTCATTATTTTTATATTTATTATAATTTCATATTGCCTATATTAAATTTCCAGTAATTGTATTTTACTATGTATCTATTAAGAAGTCAATAAAAATGCAAATTTTTGTTTTGTATTATTGGTATTTTTGTTTTATTCTATCAGATATTATATCTGTAAATATTTCTTTATAATTTTCCATTTTATTTTTACTTTTATTATTAGGACTTATAAATATAGCAAATGGTAATTTATCTTTTTTATTCTTTTGTTTATTTACTTTATTTTCTTCTTCATTCAATAGCACCACCTCTCTTAAAAAATATTCTCATCATAAATAATTATGATATTTTTTAAGGCATACTAAAAAGCAAGTCATTTATTCCTACGAATAAACACTTGCTTTTAGTTGATTTTTTGGAACAGTATTTTGAACATAATTAGACTAAGTATTTTTTTGACATCTCAATTGAATGTTGAAATTGTAAATGTTTCAAATACTCTAGTTCATAATTTTCTTTTGCTTTCAAAATTTCTGCTCTTAACTGTCTGTTTTTCTTTTTTCGCTCAAGATAATTTTTATGCTTTATCTCACTTCTTATTTGTTTTTCCTTCTCATATTTAGGATGTCCTTTTAACACTTTTGATACATATTGTGGACTTATTCCTAATTCTTCTGCTATACTTGCACAGTTAAATTCCTTCTCAAAATACAATTCGCAAATTTTCTGCCTTTTGCTGTCTGGTTTGATTACGTACCTCCTTTCACCAAATAGTAATCAACAATCTTATTTGTTTGAAAATTTGACTTTTTTGTATTCCATTCTTTCTTATAAAATCTTTAAGTCATTTTTGTATATACTTTTGTTGACAAAGTTATTTTACTACATTTTTTATATAAAAACAATATATACAATGAAATTTTTTAAAATGCTTATTTTTTTGTGGTTTTAATGCTATTTTTATATCCTTTTACATATATAATTTATATTTTTATCAATTATGTTAAAATGGGTATTGATACTATATATCGTATCAATACCCATCTTTGTCGGCTTTATTTATATGCCGAATTCAGGAAAACTGCAATCTCTTCCACTGTATCAAAAACCTTCGCACCATTTCGTTCAACCATCTTGGATACTGCTTTTAATGATTTTGCCTGCGCTTTGTCAAAACCATCTAGAATAACACAAAACAATGTACTTTCAGGTCTTTTATTACTACAATCTACTACTTCAGCAATAGAGAAAACCCCTGTCATCTGTGATGTAATTACAAAAAGAACATATTTTGCTTCTTCACGAGCATGATCCTCTCTTGCTTGACATTCAGGTGTCCAGTCATCAACAACAGGATTAAAGAAATCAACATTTTCGCTCAATTGCGATATTAATTCCTGCCGCCAAGTTGAATTGTTGCAAGTGCCTCCAAGAAATGTTGTGTTTGCATAATTTTCCATGTTCAATTCCTCCAATTTTTTATTTCTTCCTGTTATCCTTAAAATGTCAAAAGGAATTTTTTTAAGAAGATTAATAATATTATAACACTTTTTATGTAAAATTGTCAAAACTGTACACTTACCAAATATATTTCTATTTTTTGTATTTTCCAACAATCCAATTTTTCGCATTTTGAGTATTATCTAATAAGTATTTGCCCATATATCTTTCATCGTCTCCAAATGGATAGAAATCTAATATTTTATTTATATGAGTATTATCCATTATAACTAATTCTTTAATTTTATTAAAACATTGTTCCGTTATTTCATCCATTTCTTTAAATTTATCTTTAAAATACAGATTACTTTTATATTGACTAATAATAATTGTATTAATTTTTTTATTTGAAAAGAAATTTTTAAATGTTAAAAATACTCCATTATTTATCTCATTAATTTTTATTGGTTCTCTACCTAATTCAATCCATGCTTTTGTTAGCATATCTCTAAAATTTTCACTATTTAAATTTTTATTATAATAATTTTGCATATATTCTGAGATTATCATATCATCTATACAATGGTTAGACAACAACAAATCAATTTTCTCTGGAATATCGTTAAAAGCATTTTTAAATTCCTTATTTATACATATAATTTTAACATTTGGAAGAAGTAATTTATATTTTTCATTTACATATTTTAGAACTTCGGTATTTGTATCAATAACATATAACTTCCCATTAAAATTAATTTCTTTTAAGGCATATGCTATTTTATATCTAAATCCCGGTGCTATTTCAACTACATTTTTAATATTGGTTTTATTTACATTCTTTATAATTCTTGAAAATAATTGTCCTATATACCATTCCCATTCATCATCGGCTATATTATCACTAAATTTCATACTCTATTCCTCTTT
>CALXHD010000112.1 GCA_944388015.1 uncultured Clostridia bacterium
CTTTTATTCTTAATGTTTTTCTTATTTCTTTTGGAATTACGACCCTTCCTAAATCATCTATTCTTCTTACAACACCAGTTGCTTTCATAATTTTCCTCCTTTATAAATTTATGTCTACTATTATTATGTCAAAAGAGGAAAATATTATACATTTTTATTTTTAATATTATTTTAAAATTCCATAATATTTTTAAGTCCACTTTTGGTTCTCTATATGAAAGTCATACTGGCTTTTTAATAGAGAACATATATTGCATACAAATTTATGAAATAAATTTGGCACAAAACAAATTAACGGAAAGCCAAAGAGAAAAGTTAAATTGTTGCAGATTATAAGGCTTTCCGATTTGTTCTTATATTGTATTTAATTCATCTTTTATTTCTTGATTTTCTTCTTTTTTAGGTAAAAATGATAATTTATATTTATTTAATATATATCCTAAATCTTTTGAAAATTCCTTTAACATTACTATTTTTATTGTTGTGTCTTTATCTTTTAAGTAATCATCTAATATTTGTTTTAATAATTTGATGTTTTTCATTTCAGGTTCTATTTGTTTTTGATATCTTTCTACTCTGTCTATTAGTTTTTCTTTTATTAATACAATATCTTCATTGCTTGCACAAGATATTCTTTGGAATAATTGATATGGATCATAATATTTAAATATTGGCAATTGCATGCAGTTTTTATCAAATTTTTCATAAAATTGTTCCATTTTCATAGGTATACATTTAAATACATCTTCTGCTAAATCTTTTTGCTTTTTGTCTAGTAATTGACTATTTAAATTATTAAAGTGTTTTAATATATCTTCCATATCTTCAGAAAATTCTTCTATTGCAATTTTTGATAGTTCTTCTTCTACATTTTCGCAATATTCTGATTTAAGTGATGCTATATTCATTCCATTAAATACTATACTCTTTAATGTTTTTATATCATATTTTATAAGATTTTTTCTTGAAAAATAACTTAAATATGCGTATATTTTTACTATATCTATTAATTCTAAATTTCCCTCTTTTATGTCTTGAATTACATCTTCTATTACTTCATCAAAATCGTCATCTGATATCTTCCAATATTCTTCTGTAAGTAATCTTTTATATCCTGGTAAGTTTTCTGTGTCTACTGTATTTCTAATAGTTTCCATGTCATCTTTAAATATTTTCATATCAAATATTCTTGTTCTAATGTAATATTCTATAAATTTAAAAAATCTATATTCTGCTTTAAAATTATAATAATATGTGCTGTCAAATTCTTTAATATAAAATTGTCTGTTATCCATTAATACTCTTGATGAAACTAATATTGATTTATATTCTTCATTATCTTTTATGTTCATAAATTTGCTTTTTGTTACTTTTCCTGCTTTTATTTCAAATGATATTGCTATTGTAAATATTAGCATTGTTTGCATTACTCTATGGCTTGTGTTTGGATAACTTTTATTTACCATATCAAATATTTTCTTAAAATCATTTAGTGCATGTTTTAAAATTCTTAGGTTTCTTGTACCACTTCTTTCAAAAGTTGAGATTATTAATTTTGTATTTTCTCTATAAAATCTAATTAATTCTGGATCGTTTTCATATCTCATTAAAATACCATTTATTATATAGTCAAATTTTGGTGCATATTCAAATGTTTCTCCAATTAATTTTTCTTTTATTCTTTCATAATCATTTGCTTTGTCAAATACATGCTCTATTTTATCTTGAATTTTTTCAACCATTGGTTTGTCAGCTTTATTTAGTTCTCCCTGTCTATCAAGTAGATATGTTGCAATAAATGTTTTCATTTCCAAGTTTGAACTTTTTAATTTGGTTGATAATTCTTTTTCATTACATATTATTATTGTTTTTATATGGTCATGTTCTACAAAATTATTTATATATCCTAGAATATCTATTACATCTACATTTGCTCTTTCTAAGTCGTCAAAGCATAATACTTTATCTTCTGTAGAAAAGAAATCAGCATAATCTATTTTATCTCCATTTTGTGTAACACCAAAGAAGTTTGCCATATCTAGTCCTGTTTTTGCATATTCAGGAATTGTTGTTTGTCCATGTGCATCCATAAATCTTCTTAAGTTTTTATCCATTAATTGTGTTGTTTCAATAAATATTTTTTTGCTTATTTCTTCAAGATTTGATATACCATATAAAGACATATAAATAGTAGTATATCTTTTACCATTTAGTTGCATGCTTTCTATTTTTTTTCTTATTTTATTGTTCCAAAAATGTGTTTTTCCTGATCCCCATTCTCCATTTAACATTATGGCATAATCTGTATAATCTGATCGTATGTAGTCTAATATACTTTCTACTAAATCTTCCATTTTTTCCTCCTTTTCCTCCTTTTGGGACGGTTCTAAATAGACCGTTTTCCCCCATTTGGGACAAATGTTTTTATTATGTATTTCCATTTTTGCTTGTCCCTTTTTGGAATATTTTAATCTTTTGCTATAACTATAACTCCAATCTTTTTTGGTTTAGCCTTTTTTAATATTTTACAACATGAATTTACCGTATTTCCTGTTGTGTAAATATCATCTAGTAATAATATCTTTTTATTTTTTAGTATTTCTTCATTTTTTATTTGATATACATTTTGTACATTTTTTTCTCTTTCTTCTTTATCTAATTTGCTTTGCTCAATCGTATTTTTTATTTTTATTAAATTTTTTTCTTGTAATTTAATTCCTGTTTTTTTGCTTATTTCTCTTGATATTAGTAGACTTTGATTATATCCTCTTGTCTTTTTTCTTTTTTCGCTTATTGGAACTGGTATTATTGTATCATAACTTTGTATTTTTTCAAATACTTTTTTATTTTTTAATAAAAAAATTGTGAATGTTTTATATAGATATGATTTTTCATTGAATTTATAATCTATTATTTTGTCTCTTATTATTCCTTCATATTTAAATATTGATATTAATTCTTCAAAAAATATATATGGATTTTGATTTTCCTTTATTTCCCAAATCGTGTTACTTTCTAGTTTTTTCTCACATTTTTTACATAAAGATTCTTTACATATTTTTCCACATATTCCGCACTTTGGTGGATATATTAAATTCAAAATTTCTATTTATTTTACTCCTTTCACTTTAGTATGTAAGTTTATATATATCTTAATATTATTCAATTTTTAAAAAGTTTTGTAATCCTGTGTTTCTTTTTTTGCTGTCTACATTATGTATCATATAATCTACTACATTTTCTAATCCTATTACTATTAATAGTTTTTTTGCTCTAGTTATTCCTGTGTATAATAAGTTTCTTGTTAATAATATTGGTGATGTTTGTGGTGCTATTAATATTACTACATCAAATTCACTTCCGCTGTGCTTTGTGTATGGTTATTGCATA
>CALXHD010000113.1 GCA_944388015.1 uncultured Clostridia bacterium
ATTAAATCATTTGAACTTGTATTTACCCAATATGGTACTAATTCTCTATTTTTTACATAATTTAATATACTCCATGGATTATATATTCCATCTGTTTCTCCTATTTTATATCCATCATACCAGTTTTTTATTTCTTCTTTATTTTCTTCTATTTTGAAGTCTTTTATTATTTTTTCCATCTCTTGACTTGTTATTCCAAAATCTTCACTAAATTCGTCATTTAATACGGTATATACATCAAAGTTATTTGCACCACTAAATATACTTTCTTTTGCTACTCTACTTACTCCTGTTATTACTGTTTTTTCAAGGTATGGATTATCTTTAAATGTTGTTCCATAAAATGTTTTAAAGAACCTTACTGCTTCATCATAATATCCTTCCACATATGCATTTTGTAGTGGTACATCATATTCATCTAAAAATAGCATTACTGGCTTTTCATATTCCCTATATAATAATCTTGATAATAATTTTAGACCATCTCTCATTTCTATTTCATTTGTTTTTAAATTTAATATTGTACTAAACATTTCTTTTTCGATATCTAACAGTTTTTCGCTTTTTAATAAATTTACGTGATTTATATATAATTCTACTAACTCTGTTTTTAAACATAATAACATTTTTTCAAAGTCTGTGCTTACTACATCTTTTAATGTCATATATATACATGGATAATATCCCATTTTTGATGTGTATTTTTCTCCTGCTTCCATTATTTTTAAGCCTTCAAATAATTCTTTATTATATTTATCTGTACAATCAAAATAATATTTTAGCATACTCATATTTAGAGTTTTTCCAAATCTTCTTGGTCTAGTTACTAATACTACTTTGCTTTGGTTATCTATTATATGTTTTATATATTCTGTTTTGTCTATATAGTAATTATCTTTTAATCTGAGCATTTTGAAATCGCTTTCTCCTATTCCTATTCCTTGCATTTTTCTCCCTCCTTGCTAAGTTTTATTTTACTATATAAATATTAAAATAGCAAGATTTTTCTTGCTATTTTAATATTTATATAGTAAAATATCCTGTTTCGTAATTTGCCATACTTACCTTACCATAAGATGGTTTATAACATTGCCAACACCTAAATCATGAAAAGCTAAAATTATCTATTGAACTTTTTATTTTTTAATGTTATCATATATTTAGTAACTAATTAGAAGGGATGAAACATATGAAAAAAGAAGTTTTTGATTTTTACTCTCCAACTGCATTAAAATCATATAACCTAGATAAAACCATGCAATATCAATTAAATATATTAGGTAGCCTAGATATATTTACAAGAAAACACTGTGAAAATGTAGCAAATATAACATGCCGTTTATGTGAAAGATTACATTGTAATAGTGGTTTTACAGAATATTGTATAATTTGTGCATATTTACATGATATTGGTAAACAATTTATCCCACCTGAAATCTTACAAAAACCTGGTAAATTAACAGATGAAGAATATGAAATTATGAAGACACATACAACCATTGGTTATAAAATATGTATGGATGATCTTAAGCTTAGACCATATGCTGCAGGTCCTCTTTACCATCATGAAGCTTTAAACGGATCAGGTTACCCTAAAGGATTAACTAAAAAAGATATTCCATATGAAGGACAAATTATCCGTGTTGCAGACGAATATGATGCAATTGTTAGTAAAAGACAATATAAATCACATGTCGGAATTTCTGATACACTAAAAATAATAATTGAAAATACAAAACCATTTGAACAAGTTCCAGCCTCTAGTGCTTTACAAGAGCTTTCATTAAATGCCAAACTTGGAAAAGATAACCCTGTAATTGTCAAGGCTTTAATAGGTGTTGTTATAGAAGATATCCAATATGAAATCTATTGTGTGCACAAATATGTAAAATCTTTAGAAGATAATATTAAAAGGCTTAAAACAATCGAAAAATATGATAAAAAAAGAAAAAACACAAATTCAAAAAGAAAGAAAGAATATTATTTATCAGGCATGGAAGAATGCTTACTTGCTAATGAAGGTGAAACAGTTGAAAATTATTTAGATGTATTAGAAGAATACCAAAATGCCCGTAAGGCAAAAAAAGCTCAAATTGAACATTTATATCATGAAATTAGTATAATTAAAAAACTAAAAGTTTAAAACATAAATGAAACTGTTCATTAGTTATTTGATACTTTTTCTATGCTCACCAAAAACGAACCCTCTTTGTTAAACTTTTTTGTCTAACATTTTGGGTTCGCTTCATTAATCCTAAAGTTCATAGTCCAAAACTTACACCTAAGGCATTATTGATTTGATTCATAACATTTTCATCTTCAATATGGCCTATTTTCTCTTTTAATCTACTTTTATCTATTGTTCTAATCTGTTCTGTTAATATAACTGAATCACTTTTTAATCCACATGTTTTGCTATCTACTTCTATATGCGTAGGAAGTTTGGTTTTACCAGTTTGTGAGGTAATCGCAGCAGCAATTACAGTTGGACTATATTTATTACCTAAATTATTTTGTATAATTAATACTGGTCTGATTCCACCTTGTTCTGAGCCTACTACTGGACTTAAATCTGCATAAAACATATCTCCTCTTTTTATCGTCATTTTCTTCACTCCTAGGTCTATATATTGTCAAGTTTTGTGTTTATTTTATTAGTTCAAAGTAAAGATTTAGTTATTATTTATCTTTACCTCATTATATAATATGTAAATTGTTGTTTTTTTGCTATCTGATTTTATTTCCATCTGTAATGGTTTTCCTGTTTTTTTGTCTATTTTTAGCTCTTTATATTTTATATATTTATTTTGTGTTTGAGAAATTGTCTCCAATATTATTGTATCATTCTCTTCAGTTATATTATTTTCTGCACATTGCTTATAATCTCTTACGAAACAACTTAAATCCAAACAATTATCTGTTATATATTGATAGTTTTCAATTATATTTGTTAAACTTAATTTACTATTTTCTATTTTTAAATTTTCTCCTTCTTGTGTTATTTTTATTCCTGCAATATTTGTTGGTTCTATTATCTCCTGACTAGTATTTTTTTCATTCTCATATATTTGTCTTATTTTATATCTATTTTCATTTTTATTACTATATACTGTTACATCTATTATTGCTTCATATGAACTAATATCTAATAAATTCTGTATTATCTCTTGACTAGTATTATTATTTCCAATTTTCAAATTTTTAGTCTGATTTTTAAATAAATTTTTGTATAATAGAGATACACAAACTATTCCTAAAACTAAAATAACTATAATTTTTACTACCTTTGTCGATTTTCTTTCTTTCTGTTTCAAAATCATCTCCCCCTTTTTTTTTTCTCATACTT
>CALXHD010000114.1 GCA_944388015.1 uncultured Clostridia bacterium
ACAACCAATAATCCAATAAAGAAATGTCAAAACTGTGGAATGTACTTTATACCTAATTCAAGACTTGATGAAATTTATTGTGATTATCCAAAAGCAAATGGTAAAACTTGTAGAGAACAAGGTGCTGTACAAGCATATAATGAAAGATTAAAACAAAATAAAGCATTAGCAGAATACAGAAGATTATACCAGTTAAAATCAATGGCTGTTGGTAGAAATAAAGATAACAAACAGATAAAAAAAGATTTTGATAAATGGAAAAAAGATGCTAAAGATAGAGTCAATAAATTGAAACATGGAATTTTAACAGAAGATGAAGTGTATGAGTGGTTGATAAATAATAAGTAGTAAGAAGGTTGATACAATGAAAGAAATAAAAGATTTAGTGCGAATAGAAGTATGGAAAATAATAGAAACAAACTATGAGAAAGAAAGTTATTCAACAGCAATTAAAGATTTGTGTATATATTTAAATGATATAGTAAGAGAAAAAACTGAACTAGAGTTAGATGGAACATCCTTAATGGATAAGGCTTTTATGGGTGAAAAGCCTTTATTAAAAGTTAATGAACTAAATACAAGAACAGAAAAAGATATTCAGCAAGGTATTGGATTTTTAGCAAAAGGAATATGCTTATCAATAAGAAATCCTAGAAGTCACAAAATATACAAAGATGATAAAGAAACAGCGGATACAATAATATTATTTATAAATTATTTATTGGGATTTATAAGTAAATCTGAACAATATACATTAATTGATAATTGGATGGAACTAATTTCAGATAGTAATTTTCCAAGAGGACAAGAATATGCAAACACATTGTTTGAATCAGTTCCTAAAAAACAAAGATTAGAAATTTTGATACAAATATTTAAAGAAAGAGATGTTATTTACCCTGATAATATACAACTATTTTCACATAAATTAATAAATGAATTAAATGATACAGAATATAAAGCTTTTATAAATTTTATTAGTAAAGATATAATAACAGTAAGTGTGAATGAAATGCTTGATTCATTCTTTATATTATTTATTCCAGAAAAGTGGAATGATATAGATAAATTATCTAAAATGAGAATAGAAGATATTGTATTTCAATATTTTAACAATTATAAATTAGAAACTGAAGAATATTATTTTGAATATCAAAAAGAAAGGCAGTTTCTAAAAAATTCATATAAATATGTTAGATATTTTAAGAATAAGGAGATAATATATGATTGTATAAATTCAATATTAAATGTTTGTGATGAATATGGAGAAGAATATGAAAAAATGATTGTTCAAGACCTTAAAGATATAATTTTTACAGATGAATTTGCGTTGAAAGATGAAAACAAAAAGTTGTTGAATGAAAAAATACATAAACATTCTGATATTTATTATCCATATATGTGTGACAAAATATTATTTGATAAAGACAAAAATTGGATAGAAGCATTTGAAAAAACATTTAATAAAAATTATTTGCCATTTTAAATTAAGGAGAGTGATTTTATTATGAATACTGAAACAAATAGAATTGAAAACAAAGAACAACTAAATGAAGATTTTGAGCAAGAAGTTATTGCCTTTCTTAATTACAAGGAAGGTGGAATAATTTATATAGGAATAAATAAAACTGGACAAGTTGTTGGAGTTCAAGATGCAGATTTAACACAATTACAAATAAAAGATAGAATAAAAAATAATATTCAGCCATCAACTTTAGGATTATTTGATGTAATTGTAGAAACAATAGATAATAAAGAAGTAATAAAAGTTATAATATCAAGTGGAACAGAAAAACCATATTATTTAAGAAAAAAAGGAAGAACTCCAGAAGGATGTTATATTAGAGTTGGTAGTAGCAAAGAACGAATGACTGAAAGAATGATTGATGATATGTATTCCAGAAGAATTAAAAATACATTAAAAGAAATTGACTCTCCAAGACAAGAATTAACATTTAATCAATTGAAAATTTATTATGAAGAACACGGATTAAAATTAAATGATAACTTTTTACAAAATCTTGATTTATTAACAAGTGAAGGCAAATACAATTATAATGCATTTCTATTAGCAGATGAAAATAATGTTTCAATAAAACTTGTAAAATATTTAGGTACTAATAAAATGGATTTAGTGGAAAATCAAGAATATGGATACCGTTGTTTAATTACAGCAACACAAAAAATTTTAGATAGGCTTGATACTGAAAATACAGTTTATGCAAAAATAGAATATAAAGGAAGAAAAGAAGTAGAAAAAATTGATAGTAAAGCACTAAAGGAAGCAGTTATAAATGCCATTGTACATAATGATTATTCTTATGGAAATTCTCCAATTGTTGAATTATATTCTGATAGAATTGAAATTACATCTGCAGGTGGTTTGCCACAAGAATTATCACAAGAAGAATTTTTAGAAGGTGTTACTGCCCCAAGAAACAAAGAACTTATTAGAGTATTTAAAGATGTAGATTTAATTGAAAATATCGGTTCTGGAGTTTTAAGAATTTTAGATGCTTATGATAAAAGTTGTTTCAAATTTATGGAA
Organism: uncultured Clostridia bacterium; assembly: GCA_944388015.1. Lineage (GTDB taxonomy): Bacteria > Bacillota > Clostridia > TANB77 > CAG-508 > CAG-269. The sequence continues at coordinate 2,549 of CALXHD010000114.1, forward strand.
CATTTCTTGAGAGTTTCTTTTAAATACAAAGAAAATCCATTTGAATATGACTCTAAAAATAAAGTGTCAACAGATGACACAATAAATGACACATTAAACGGCACAATAAAATTAACTAAAAATGAACAACAAATATTAAATTTAATAATAAATAATAACCAAATAACAAGAGAAGAAATTGTAAATGAAACTAATCTTTCAGATAGAACTATATCAAGAGCAATAAAACATCTGCAAGAAGAAAACATTATTTTAAGAGAAGGTTCAAAGAAAACTGGATACTGGAAAATTTTAAAATAAATATTAGCATAATCTCTTGAAACTGTTAAATTGACATAATTTTCTAAAAATGTTATAATATTATTAGTTTTATTAAGGAGATTTATATGTTAAATAATGAAGAAAAGAAAAGAATTTATAGTGCTTGCAGAGATTTAGCAAATAGAAGTTTATATGAAGATGAATATAATAGAAAAAATCCTAAACAAGCCTTAGAATATATGCAATATACAAAGTCATTAATAGATTTTTTAATTGAACACGAATTTATTAATAGCCAAAATTTAGAAGATATTATAAGTAGAATAAATGATATTGTTTATGTAGGAAACATAAAACATGATGGGTATGATTTAGTTCAAAAATATGCAGGAGGATTAACTAGAAATTTAGATAATGGTAAAAAAGAAATAACCATAC
>CALXHD010000115.1 GCA_944388015.1 uncultured Clostridia bacterium
AAAAACTGTAAATAGTTCTTAAAGTATTTTACTTAACGACTTATTATTTTAAAAATATTATACCAGTAAAACATTTTCATTTCAACAATTTTTAAGAAATTTTAAAATAATTTTTTTAGAAAAATAGCCATTAAAGTTATTGTAGTAAAAATGTTTAAAATTATTGATATTAAAGCAATTGAAAGTGTTCGGCAACAACCGTTAAGTAAAATACTTAATGGTAAGAACGAAAGAAGGTAAAAGTATGAATTTTAAAGGAAAAATGCGTGAAAAATCTGGAATAACATTAATTACTTTAGCGGTAACAATTATTATTTTATTAATTTTAGCTGGAATAACAATTGCTACCATTACAAGCGACAATGGAATAATAAAAAATGCAAGTGATGCAAAAGAACAAACCGAAATCGCAGAAGAAAAAGAAATAGTAGATAGAGCAACTATACAAGCTATGGGAAATAATAAAAGAGGAAATTTAGTTGAAGACGAACTACAAGAACAATTAGATAAAATAACTGACAGTGGAAAAACAGAAGTATCAGATAATGGTGAGGAATTTGAAGTCGTTTTTGTTGAAAGTAATAGATATTATACAGTAGATAAAGATGGAAATATCGTAGAAGAAGGAAAAATAGTAATAGATAAATCACCGGGAGATATCACGAAAGATGAAAATGGACAAGATATAGAAGAAGGACAACCATATGAGATTTGGTGTATAGAGGATTTGGTAGCTTTTTCAAATATGGTAAATGGAGAAGGAATAATCATAGAAAATGGCAAAGCGGTAAAAATTAATACATCAACGGACTTTAGTAATAAAACTGTTGAATTAAAAACAAACTTAAATTTTAAATCTAAATATTCTTATGCAGATAGTGAAAGAACTGATTTTGGAGATATAAATGGAAATGAAAACGACGGAAATATTTTAATGAACGAATTATTAACAGGTACAGGATTTACCCCAATAGGAGATCTTGAAAAATTGACATCTTTTACAGGGATTTTTGATGGAAGCAAAAACAAAATAAGCAATATTTATATATCAAGAGACTCTGAATCAGGATTATTTGGATATGTATCTGGTTCAAAAGAAATAAAAAATATTAATGTTAGTGGTGAAATAATTGCAACTGATGGATGTGCTGGTGGAATAATAGCAGTATATTCTAAAGCTAATTCTTCAGTAGATACTAATATTATTAATTGCATCAATGAATCCACTATTAGTGCTAATGGTGGTAATAATTTAGGTGATGATTCAAACAATGGTATTGCTGGTGGAATTTTAGGTGTAACTTTGAATCCTGGAAATCTTACAATTGACAATTGTCATAATTTGGGAGAAATAAATGGAGAGATGGCATGTGGAGGAATTATAGGAAAAAATGGCTATTATATTATAAACTGTTCTAATAGTGGTAATATAATAAGTTCTGGTGAAAATTCCAATAGTTCCATAGCAGGTGGTATTGTTGGTGGAATAGCTGTTTCAGATATTTATATAGGAAATTCCTATAATACAGGTAATATAATTGCGAAGAAAATAACTGGAGGAATTATAGGTGGTGGATATGCAGGAAGTGGGACTCTAAAAAATGTTTATACTATGGGAAATATCAAAAATGCAACAAATTCAAAAGTGATGGTTGGAAATAGTATAACATCTACCATTACGAATGGATATTATAATTCATCATTAATAAATTCAACTATTACAATTGATAATGGTCTGATAGATATTTCAGATAAAAGTGTTGATGAATTTGTAAATTTACTAAATTCATATAGAAATGATGGGGAACAAAAATATCCAATAGATTGGAAAAAATGGAAAGTAGGAGATAAAGACTATCCTATATTTGAATAAGGAAGACTGCAGTTACTAAAGTTTTATATTTTTCGAATACATTCATTTCATTCATCATTTAAAAGACTAACATATACTTAAATATGCTAGTCTTAATTTTTTTCACTAAACAATATAATATTTATCACTTAATTTCTTTAATGCTATTCTAAAATCTTCAATTTGCTCATCACTATACTTATCTCTTAACCTTTGAGCCTTTTTAGACCATTCATTAAATTTAGCTTCCTTAAATTTTTTAGGATGATTGTAATGTAATCCATACATTCTCTTATATTCTCGATTATATTCCTGTAAAATAGGGCTATTTTGAACTTTTTCTTTTCTCTTATTCAGAGCACCAATTTCTCTACAAGTTTTTCCAGTATCTTGATATAAATTATTACAATATTTTTGGTCATTTCTTCCTTTTTGATTTGGATTTCTGCTAGTTGTAATAGGAATAAATAATCGCCCACAATTTTCACATTTATTTATAGAAAAGTTATTTTGTATTATTTTAAATAATTCAAGTCTAATTTGATTTTCACAACAATCTAATTCATAAACTTCTTCTGCGAAAAGGTTTCTTTCTTTTATTATTTTGGCAAGACTTTCAATATCTAACTTTTTTTCTTCTCTTGATAATTCTTTATCATATATGTATTTTGTAACAAACTTTGTATCTAAAAATATGCTATGTGCTGGGTTAAGATTTACATAGTATATATCAAAAACTTTTTTAGTTTCATACAGATATAATCTTTCCTCATTACTTAAATTCCTAACAATAGAATTATTTGAATATTTGCTAATCAACTCTAATCTTTCTTTTAAATCAGCCTTTTTTTCTATAAAGTTATTAATAAGTAAATCTTTTATCGTTTCAAAATATTTCATGTATTCTTTATGCTTTTTCGTTGATATTTTATCAATTTTATATGTCCATTGATATAAATAAGTTTGAGTAACATATGTATCTTCTTCTAGTTCTTCGAATCTTTCATCTGTATAATATTTTGGGTTTTCAATAAATACACCAATTTTATATTTATATAAAAGGTCAGTTCTAAATACCCCAGTATTATATGTTTTTAGAATAATATCAATTAAAGTTTGTGTATAAAAATGAGTATATGGAGAAAAAGATAAAATATCTTTTACCAATAGAAACATTTTGAATAGATAATCCATTTGTATATGCGTAGAATTAGACTCTTTACTAGCACATACAAGTTCTATTAAATCAGTATATAATTTTTTTAATTTATTAACATCTTCAACATTCATTATTGCTAATTCATATAGTTTATCTCCAAT
>CALXHD010000116.1 GCA_944388015.1 uncultured Clostridia bacterium
ACAGTATCAACCGCTTTTAAGTCTCCATAGACAAATGCATTGCATATATTTGTTGACATTCCATACCGGAATAACTCTTCGGTGTCAATTTGTACAGCAGTATCATATCTTATTTCTCCTCTATTTTTTCCATATCCTTTTTATATTTTCTTGTTCTTTATCTTTTAAAGCTTTATATAAATCAATATCTAGTTTATTATACACACTACATAATACTATAAAAACATCTGCCACTTCACTTTCTACTGTATCATAATGATTAACTTTATTTTTATCAATTCCCATATCTGTAGCATTTTTTCTAATTGATTTTGCAAGCTCTCCAACTTCCTCTAATAGTAATAACACTGTTTTTTCTATTTCTTAATTTGAAAAAACTCTTATTTCTATCACATCTTTTATATATTGCTGTGCTTCTTGTAATGTGTTTCTTTCATTTAACTTATTCCATAAATCTAATTGACTATACAATTTATTACTTCTTTCAACTGCCACACCTTTCACTCTCCCTTAGCATTATAATCATATTCCCACAAGCTCAGTTTTCCATTTATCTCTATATTTTGTTTTCCAAGTTCTAAATTCATATTGCTTATACCCTTTTGCAATCAATGTTGCCCAAGGTTGTTTTATAGTTATAACTTTCATATTCTTACCATTAATAAGTCAGATTATTTCTGACATACTAAAAAGTGTTATATTTCCTTTATATATCTATAAATTTCACCCCAATTGTTTACTTCTTTTATATATTCATTTTCTTCTAGTTCTACTAAATTAGTATCTCTAAAATATAATGTTTTTACTTTATTATCTGCTAATTTCTTTATTATTTTCCAGTCATCATCAATCATGATGTCTATTTTTTCTTTTTTGCAAATTTCTAATTTATCTTCAACTTTCCAATAATATTTATCAAATTTGATATTATTTTCTTCTAGTAATCTTATTGCATCATCTTTCATCTCTTTTACAAAACCACCTCTTGCAGTAATAACCACAAATTCATGTCTTTGTTCTTTTAATAAATTGTAAACACCTATAAATCCTGACATTAGATTACTTTCTTTTGAAACTTTTAAAAAATATTTTTCAATAAATTCTTTTTCTTGCTCTGAAGTCCAATTATATCTAGCTTGAAATTTTGGTTCTTCACTATTTATTAAATTATTTCCTTTTAATGTATCTATATCAAATATTTCTTCATAAGTTCTAAAAGTTGTTTCACTATCTATTACAACTCCGTCTAAATCTATTCCTATTTTCATATTCTCACACTCCTAACTATATGGCTCCAATATATCATAGATTCACATTTTTCTCAATAAAATCACTAAAATTCGTGCTAAGTTGTGATTTTACATCAAAAAATAAAGTACATATATTACGGTTCTTATTATATTAAAAAATTTTTATTTATTTTACTAAACTTTCAATATACTTTTTCTATCTAATCATTTCATCACTATCTGTTAAATCTCCACTAAATCCATACACTTGTTTACACAATGGTACCTTTCTCTTTCCATTATGTACAACTACTTTTTCTAAATCTTCATATATATTGTGTAATCTTATTCCATATTTTTGCATTGTTTCTACACTTATTTCTTTAAATGCTGGACAAGGTAATATTGTTCCATCATATTTTATATCTAATTTTTCAGTTCCGGCTGTACATAAATGTGATATCTTTCCATTTAAAGGAATTCCTATTCTAATGTTCCCACTATAATGTTCTTTTTCCTTTCTTAATATCTCTGAAAACTCTTTTAATTCTTCTTGACTTAGCATTAATCCTTCTTTATTATCTCTACCTCTCCCTTGAGGAACAAAATTTAAAATACTTATATTTTTTATTCCTGACATCTCCAAGCATTCAATTATATCAGAAAATTGTCTATAATTTGGTTTCATCGGAATGAAATGTACATCAACATTTAGTCCTACTCCACTTGCTCTTATTAAAGAATCCATTAAATATGTAATAAACCCTTTTCTTCCCATTAATTCATTATCAGTTGTTTCTTCAAATGCCTGCCAGTCAAATACAATCTTATCTAACCCTAACTGTTTTAATCTTTCAAATTCTTGTCTTGTTATTGCTCCAAATGACTTTGGACTTAAGCACTTGGCATAATACGACTTTACATTTTTTTTCAGCCTTTCATTCCATGGTTCATGTTTTTCTATTTCTTGTAAATCATGCTCACATTTATTTTTTATATATTCTATAATTTCTGATGGTGTTTCAGTTTCTCTTTTTATTCCACTAGTAAATATAACTGTTCTAATCTCTTTATCCTTACAAAACTCTACCATTTCAAATAAATTTGGATGTAAAAATGGCTCTCCACCAGAAATTGATAATTCTTCTATTCCACCATGATTAATAAAATACATAACTGTCCTTTTAAATTGTTCTAATGTAATTTTCATTTTTTTATCTTGTGAAGAATTTGAAGAACAAAACTTACATTTATTGGGACATGTTTGTATTACTTCAAAACACAAATCTTTTAACATATAATATCTCCCTCTTCAATTTTACCTCATGGTATTTCATAATACTTATTTTCTCCGTTATATATTGGTTTCTTTATTTTGTAACACATTAAATGGATATATATTATTATTTGTTATTCTGCTATCACTTAATTTAAATGTTTTTAGGTATATCATTTTTCATTCCTCAAATTATATTTATCAATATTTTCCTTAGTTGCAAATCCATTAGGTCCTTTTACTTTTTCTAAGAATAATATTCCATCTAAATGATCACATTCATGTTGCACTAATCTTGCAAAAAACCCATTTAATTGTTTTACTATTTTCTCTCCATTTTCATTATAATAAGTCAATTCTATATTTTTATATCTTTCTACTTTCCCTCTTATACTAGGAACACTCATACATCCTTCATATTGCACGTCTGTATCTTCTGTTAGTTTCTTCCAAGTTGGATTAATCATTGCTGTTATTGGTATTTCTTCTGCATCATTATATTT
>CALXHD010000117.1 GCA_944388015.1 uncultured Clostridia bacterium
TTTTAGGCTATTTTAAGCCTTTTTTCTTTTCTCAAACTTTTTCAAAATTTCTCTATATTTGTGTTACTGCATTCAATATTGCATTCATAGAAAATAATTTGAATGTAATAATTGCATTCAATATAAAATATATTATCGTTCATCAATTTCCTTTTCTTTGTAAACATATTTAGCAACTTCACAATTTCCAAGTGCTAAGCCTAATAAAGTATCTTTATCAGGTATTCCATTAAAATAACAATAAACAGGTATACTAATTCCCCCATGTGCTACTAATAATATTCGTTTATCTTTATATTTTAAGTATATGTCATCGAGAAAGCCATAGACTCTTTGAAAAAAGTCTTTGATATTTTCTGCTTTATTATATTGTATATTTTGTTTATAGCTCCAAAATGATTCATAATCAAAATCTGTAGTAGGCATTCCTTCAAATTCGCCAAAATCTCTTTCAGATAACTTTTCATCTATCAATATTGGGATATTTCTACTATCGTTTATAATATTAGCTGTTTCAACTGCTCTAATTAAAGGTGAACAGAGTATCAAATCAATTTGTTCATTTTTTAATTTATCTTTTACATCTTTAGCTTGTTTAATTCCTTTTTCATTTAGTTTAATATCGGCTTTTCCCTGAACTTTCTGAAAAAAATTCCATTCAGTTTGCCCATGTCTTGTTAATAATATTTCCATACAAATCCTCCTAATATACTTTAAATCCCCTTTTTGTAATAGATGCAACTTGTTTCATCTTACCTTGTACTTGACCAGGATATATTTTTAAAATATCTTGGACTGTTTCAGGTATTGGTTTATCACCTGGCACCGTTCCTCTAATTTTTATATCTACATCTATGTCTAGAATTTGACCATCTTTAAATCTGTTATTCCCTATTATTATGTTATCCTTACTTATTTTTATATCTGCATTTTTATTTGGTACTTTTTGTCCTAATCCGTGTGGACTTAGTGTAAAATTTAAATTATCATGTTTAAATCTATTATTATTACTTTTTAAAGGATTTATAAAATATATGTCTTTTCCTGGTGCTGTAAGTAATGCATACATTCCTTCTTTCCAGTGACATCCTATACATATAGAATGTTCTGTTGGCATTCCATAATGTTGAATATTTATTATTTTTTTGTCAATTAACTCATTAAAAGTTTTTTCAATAAAATATTCATTTCTTTTTTCATTAAAATCTTCTAGGAAATGTGCTATATTCCAAAATTTTTTTGCATATTCCCCATCCAAATATCTTAAATATCTTCCTGTTTCTGGGTCTGTATATGTTTTAATTGAATTATAGTACCAGTTATCTTTTTCTGGGAATAATCCCTCGGTCATATTACCTTCTTTATATTCTGCAGCAGAAGCATGAACTACAATATAATATCCTTCTTCTAAATTTTGTTTTCCATCACAATAACACAAAGTGCAAAAATGATTTCCTCTATTATAATTCCAATCATATGTAGTGTCATTATTAAAAGTATTTTCTAATCTATCTTTAAATTCTTGAGGTGTAATTTTATTTTTTAGTTTATAAGCACAAACACCACATACATTAACAGTTGCATCTATTGGAACGAAAGGAACATCACAATCCCAAGTTATACAAGTTCCAACAAAAAATCCTCCCATCATCCTTACAGCATCTATTGATAAGCCTAAATCTGACATAGCATAAATTTTAGCTTCTTTTTTTGAATTAGATAATTTGCTAGTTACATCTGCAATCATTTTTTCTGTTGTTCCTAAAAATTCTAATATTTTCATTTGCGTTTCATCATTAAATGTTAAATTAACCATAATAAAAAACCCTTTCTATTTTAAATTTGACAAATGTCTATATTTATTATAAAAATGTTTTTACATTATGTAAAATACATATTTGTGCTTAAAACATAACTTAAAGTTATATTTTATTTTAAACTCTCATTTTTTATTATATCTATTAATATTTGTAATTCTTTAAAGCGATTTTCTATATTATAATAAATTCCAAAATCAATAGGCTCTAATTCAAAATTAGTTTTCAATATACTTAATTTATTAGTTTCTAATTCATTTTTAATATATTCTTTAGTAATAATTCCTATAATATCCTCAGTTTTTAAAAGTTCAAGCATAGTTGAATATGTAATATTTTTTATATTGGAATCTTCTTCGGGAATTTCTAATTTTTTTAATAAATTAATTGTTGTCTTAGATATTTTTCTTGGTGTATATATTGTTTCTTTTTTTAAATCATCTTTTGAAAATACTTTTTCTTTATATTTGGAATCAGCTCTTACTATAAATACATCATGTAAAGACCCCAGTTTTATAAACTTTATTAATTTGGGATTGTATGAATCTTCACTAAATTTTTTAGATAAAACTAAATCAAGTTTTTGCCTTTCTAACATTGATAACATATTATCAAAAGAATCATTTGTTACATTTATTGTACTATTTGAAATTTCTTTATAATATTTTGATATAGCTTTACTAAATAATCTGCTTAACATATTTATATGAGATCCTAAATTTATGTCTCGACTTTCATTAAATAATAACTCTGCTTTATTAAGAATATTAATTGAATCCTTGATTTGTAAATATAACTTTTTACCGTTATCTGTTAGGATCATTCCATACTTACTTCTTTTAAATAATTTTACATTTAATTCATTTTCTAAGTTTTTTATATGTTTAGTTACTGCAGGTTGTGATATATGTAAAATATTACTTGCCCTAGTTAGATTTTCTTCATTTGCGACAATTGTAAAAATTCTATATAATTCTAAATTTATCATAATATAACCTTCTTTATTAGATATTATTAAGTGATATTATAACATAATAATGATTAATATACTATAATTAGTAATAATTTTACATTTCTTCCTCATCTTCAAACCAATCAAAACTACTAGAATTAGCTTTCTTCATTGCATATTCTTTCATAGCTTGTTTTGATAAAGTTCTATATCTTCTAATTCTTCTTT
>CALXHD010000118.1 GCA_944388015.1 uncultured Clostridia bacterium
AAAGAAAGAGGATTTAAAAATATAACAAAAATGGTATATGCATTTAATGGAAAAGAAGTAGAAATGGAAGTATATTAAAATATATAAAAGCTCATATTCTAAAAAGATTATGAGCTTTTAAAAATTTCAAAACTATTTTTAAAATTATAAAACAAAATTATAATTAAAATTAAATATATGAATAAAAGACAGTAATGTAAAAATTGGAAAAATTTTAGTATTTAAAAACTAATAACCTAAAAAAATTACTACTTGAAAAAACCCATAAAATATGATAAAATGCGGAAAAAGAAAAGAGGGATAATATGTACAGAACAAATACATGTGGGGAATTAACAATAAAAAATGTAGGAGAAACAGTAGAATTAGCAGGGTGGATACAAAAAATAAGAGATTTAGGTGGAATGGTATTTATAGATTTAAGAGATGAATTTGGAATAACACAAATATTAATAAATGATGAAAATTTGCAAAAACAAGCAAAGGAATTAAAACATGAGACTTGTATCCACATAAATGGAAAAGTTGTGGAAAGGTCTAATAAAAACAATCAAATAAAAACAGGAGAAATAGAAGTAGAAGCAGAAAAAATTGAAATCTTAGGAAAATGTAAAAATGTATTACCATTTGAGATAAATTCTAACCAAGAAGTGAGAGAAGATTTGCGTCTAGAATATAGGTTTTTGGATTTAAGAAATCAAAAACTACATAACAATATTTTATTACGTTCAAAAATAATGAAAACAATTAGAGATAAAATGGATGAACTTGGTTTTACAGAGATACAAACACCAATCCTTGCAAATTCTTCACCAGAAGGAGCAAGAGATTATTTGGTACCAAGTAGATTAAATCCGGGCGAATTCTATGCACTTCCTCAAGCACCACAACAATTTAAACAATTATTGATGGTAGCAGGATTTGATAAATATTATCAGATAGCACCATGTTTTAGGGACGAAGACCCAAGAGCTGATAGAGCACCAGGAGAGTTTTATCAATTAGATTTTGAAATGAGTTTTGCTACACAGGAAGATGTATTTAATGTAATTGAGCAAGTTGTTCCATATACATTTGAAAAACATACAAATTGGAAAGTAGAAAAAGGAAAAATTGTACGTATTCCATATAAAGAAGCAATGGAAAAATACGGAATAGATAAACCAGACTTAAGAAACCCATTAATAATACAAGATGCAACAAATTTATTTAAAGATACAGATTTTAATGCATTTAAAGGTAAAACGATAAAAATAATAGTAGTAGAAAATGGAGCAAAGCAAGGTAGAAAATTTTTCGATAAAATGGAAGAATTCAGTAAAACAGAAGAGGTTGGAGCAAAAGGTTTAGCATGGACAAAACTAGATGAAAATTCTGAGTTATCAGGAGGAATTGCCAAATTTATAACAGAGGAAATGAAACAAAAACTTGAAAAAGAATATAATGTAAAACCAAATAGTAGTATATTCTTTATTGCTGATGAGTTTGAAAAAGCACAAAAAATAGCTGGACTTGTTAGAATAGAATTAGGTAAAAGATTAGACTTAATAGAAAAAAATATATATAAGTTTTGTTTTATTGTGGATTTTCCGATGTATGAATTATCAGATGAAGGAACTATAGATTTTAGTCATAATCCATTTTCTATGCCTCAAGGAGGGCTAGAAGCATTAAAAACAAAAAATCCTTTGGAAGTCTTGGCATATCAATATGATTTAGTATGTAATGGATATGAAATGGCATCTGGAGCGGTTAGAAATCATGATCCTGAGATAATGCTAAAAGCTTTTGAAATAGCAGGATATACGGAAAAAGATGTAAAAGAAAAATTTGGAGCATTATATAATGCATTCCAATATGGAACACCACCACATGCTGGGGCTGCTCCAGGACTAGATAGAATGATAATGTTAATAGCGGATTCACAAAATATTAGAGAAGTAATTGCTTTCCCAAAAAATAAAAAAGCGAGAGATGTATTGATGGGCTCACCATCTAAAGTTTCCAAAGAACAGTTAAAAGATGTACATATTAAATTAGATTTAGAATCATAAGAATAAGGTTTTTGTAAATAAATTGAGGACTTAACTATTGTAGTTAAGTCCTCGAAAAACTCGATAAAAGTTTTTATATAATAATTTTTATGCTGATAAAATAAAATCTTTATTAGCTAACAATAAGTTCTTAATTAATTCAATTTGGTTTTTAGATAAATGATTATTACCTTCTAAATTAAAAAGAGATTGTGCAAGTAATGCAATGTCTAAGTCATGGTTCTCTTGACTATGGTCATTATTTTTCTTATCGGAAATTCCAAGTAAATAGTCTATAGAAACATTAAAAGCAGATGCTATTTTTGTAATGACATCTAAACGAGGAATTCTATCACCACTTAGATATCTAGAAATTGTAACATTAGAAATGCCAATTTTCTTTGCTAAATCTACTTGTGACATATTAAAATCTTCCATTAATACAATTAAACGATAACTAAATTTATCTATATCAAAATCCATAATGACCTCCTATAAACAATATTATAGAACTATAACTTAATAGTTTAAAAAATATTTTACAAAATTATAAAAACAAAAACTTTATTAACCAATTGGAAAAATAGAATAGTATAAATATTTAAATAAATAATGAAAAAATATTGGATTGAATAAATAGATAAATAAAAATTATCAGAAAATAATTAAAATAACAAGAAACTGAGCATGATAAAAATCATGCTCTAATTAACAGAAAGCCAAAGAGAAAAATTGAATATTATAAAATCTTAAGGCTTTCCGATTTGTTCTCTATTAGGAAAGTCATGCAGACTTTCCTAATAGAGAAAATACGTTGCACACAAATTTATTACATAAATTTGGCGCAGAACAAATTAACGGAAAGCCAAAGAGA
>CALXHD010000119.1 GCA_944388015.1 uncultured Clostridia bacterium
TTGGCGCAGAACAAATTAACGGAAAGCCAAAGAAAAAAGTTAAATTCTTGCTAATTTTAAGGCTTTCCGATTTGTTCTAAAAATTAGGAATAAGAACAAGAAGGAGAAAAAATTGAAAATATTATTTAGAAATAAAACGAGATATACAAAACAAATATATAAAGAGTTTTTAGAGTTTCATCAAGAAAAATATGGTGCAACATATATGGGATATACGGTTTTATTAATTATATTATTCATATTTTGTATAATACTTCAAATTCAATCACGTAATTATTTGCTATCTATATTAACCTTATGTATATTAATAGGATTTGTATTTTGGAGATTATATAATCCAATTAAAACTGTACAAAAAGAAATCCAAAGTGAAAAGATAGAGAATCAGCAAGAGTTTATATTTAAATTCTACGAAAGAAAGTTCATAATATATGGCAAAAAAATGAAGTCAGAAATTAAATATTGGAAATTATATAAGATATTTGAAACAGATGATTATTTTTATTTATATATAGATAAAGACCACGCATTTTTATTATCAAAAAATGGTTTTGAGATAGGCACACCAAATAACTTTAGGGAATTTATAAAAAGAAAATGTAGGTTTAAGTTTAAAAAAGAATTGTAAATGTTCTTGATATATGCCTAGGAAGGAATGGGAGTAATAGTGAATATTATTTTAATAATATTTTTGAAATTTGTTAATATAATTTTAAAGTTATTTCATAAGCAGGGGGGTAATGTCATTCGGGAAAATAGCTTTAAAGCTGAATCCTAATATTATAACAAAGTTTAAAGTTAGTTGCCCAGTAATTGCGGTAACAGCTACAAATGGAAAAACATCTACAAATAATTGTATTGCACATACATTACAAACAGCGGGTTTTAAAGTTGTATCTAATAAAGAAGGAAATAATATGGAGACAGGTATTATATCTGTTTTTATAAAAAATTGTACAATAACTGGAAAAATTAAATCAGATTTTATAACTCTAGAAGTAGATGAAAGTTATGTACCAAAGATATTTTCTAGGTTTAGACTAGATACATTAGTTGTTTTGGATTTTTTTAGAGATCAATTAGATAGGAATGGAGAGGTCGAAACACTCATATTAAAAATTAACGAATTTTTAAAGACATATGAGGGAAATCTTGTCTTAAATGGAGATGATCCAAATGTTGCAAGACTTGGAAAAGCAAATCTTAAAAACAAAAATATATATTATTACCATGTACAAAGATATGAATTTGCGACAGATGAAATGAAAGAAGCTGGAGAAGGTAAATTCTGCCCATTTTGTAAAACAAGACTTGAATATGAATATTACCAGTATTCGCATATTGGTAAATTTATATGTCCTAAATGTGATTATGGCAAATATGACATTTATAAAGAAGCAGTTAATATAAACCTAAAAAATAAATCTTTTGAAGTAGATGGAATTAAATATAATATAAATGAAAATAGTATATATACAATATATAATTATTTAGCAGTTATATGTGTTATGAGCTTATATCATATAGAACAAGATTCTGTAATAAAAGCAATATCAACTTTTGAACTTAATAATGGAAGACTAGAAAATATAAAAATAAATAATGTTCCTACAATAATAAATCTAGCTAAAAATCCAACAGGTGCAAATGTTAGTTTACGTTTATTAAAAGAGGATATTGAGGAAAAAGAATTATTATTTGTATTAAATGATAAAATTGCAGATGGATTTGATGTGTCTTGGATATGGGATATTAATTTTGATTTGCTAAAAGAAAATAATGTTGTTAGAATAGTAACATCAGGTACAAGAGCATATGATATGGCAATTAGAATAAAAACATCAGGTTTTGATGAAAATAAAATAAAGCCATATTTAGATATAAAACAAGCAGTTGATGAATTATATAAAACAGATGTAAAAAAATATGTTATTGCAAATTATACTGCATTACAACCTACTAGAAAAGCAATTTTAAATAAAAGAGGTGAAAGATGATTGGAGATAAAAGAACTTAAGATTTTATATTTATATCCAGATTTATTAGAATTATATGGAGATTATGGTAATATTCAAATTTTAAAATATAGAATGGAAAAAAGAAATATTAAATGTATTATAGATAGATATTCTATTAATGATAATAGACCTAATTTTTCTGAATATGATATTATTTTTGCCGGAGGAGGAGCAGACAATGAACAAAGTATTTTAGCAAATGATTTGACAAAGTATAAAGATGAAATAAAAGGGGCGGTAAAAAACGGTGTGTTTTTCTTATTAATATGTGGAGCATATCAGTTATTTGGAAAATATTATAAAGGAGTTGAAGGAAATATAATTAAACGGTTTAGATATTTTTCCATATTATACAGAAGCGGTTCAAGATAGAAAAAAGAGATGCATAGGAAATATCGTATTAGAAGTAGAGTTATTAGAAGGAAAGAAAACAAAAGTAATTGGTTTTGAAAATCATGGTGGACAAACTTTTAATGTGTTAACACCATTTGGAAAAGTATTATATGGTAATGGAAACAAATTTGAAGATGAAAAAGAAGGGTTTTTTATGGTAAATGTAATAGCAACATATCTTCATGGTCCATTACTTGCGAAAAATCCTGATATAACAGATTATATCATATCATATTGCTTAAAAAGAAAATATAATGAAGAAATAAAATTAGAAAACTTAAATGATGAGTTTGAAAATATGTGTAGAGAACAATTGCTAAAAAGATTTATTGAAAAATAAGTAATCTATTAAACTAGGGGAAAGTTGAAAAATAATTACAATTTTGGCGTCGTCAAACTTCATTTGAAATTTAATCAACGTACAAATAGTACGCCTCATAAATTTCAAA
>CALXHD010000120.1 GCA_944388015.1 uncultured Clostridia bacterium
TCCTCTCTCATTTCTTTTTTATTTTACTATATAAAATTAAAAATAGCAAGAATTTTTATACTTGTCCCTAAAAAATCCACAATTTTTTGAGCGTTACTTCTTTCTTGCTATTTTTATATACTAAACTTTTTCGTTTATTTATATTTTTATATAAGCATAAAAATTAAAACCCCAATACTTTGTATTAAAAATAAATTAATTATATTAGATGAAAGTAAATTATTAGTAGCCTCTATAACTCCAAGTATCTCATCGCTTTGCTTATGGTGCTTTTGTGACTCAAAAAAAGTAATTAATTCTGGTATGCTTGTTATAAATCCTAATAAAATTCCTATAATTGTTTGTGATATATTAAAAATATTTGCTAAATTTTCTAATGTATTGCCTAGCATTTCTCCAATTACAAACAACAAAATTCCTGTTACTACTAATTCAAATATATATACTAATGTTTTATTTCCTGTTTCTTGTTTTTCTTCATTATAAATTATATTTTCTAACTCTTTATCTTCTTTATTCAAATATATTTTATGTGCCTTATTATTTATATAAATAAACAATATATATAACAAAATAAAAATTGGTACAATGTTAATATCTATTGATATTTTAGCAATTATTAATACAATCGGAATTATTATTGTAATAATTACCAATATAATGTCTATTCTAATTGCTTTATTTTTTAATACTCTATTATTTTTGTTAATGTAAATAGATGCTATATATTGTATAAAATTTATTACATTTGAGCTTAATATATTATATATGCTAGCTCCAATTAATCCTTTTGTACTTGATGTTACGATTGTTAATAATTCTGGTATAGATGTTGCATATCCGGCAATATTTCCAACTGTTTTAGGTTTTAAATGTAAATTTTCTGCCAATTTACGTATAACAAAAACTAATATATATTTAGATATTAATACAATTAATGATGAATATATTAGAAATTTAATAAATTCATAAAACATTGTTTTCCCTCCAAAATCTATTTTGATAACTTTATTTTACCCATTTTGTTGATATTTATAAAAAAGTGTTATATAATGTGTGTAATTTAAAGTGTTAGGAGGTTTTTTGTTATGGAAGAAGTTAAAATTGGCAGAGTATATCGTCATTTTAAAGGTAATTATTATTTTGTAGAAAATGTAGCTTATGATTCGGAAACTAAAGAAAGAATGGTTGTTTATAAACCTTTATACCAAAGAGAAGATGGAAAAATGATTTGGGTTAGACCTGAGAAAATGTTTTTAGAGGAAATACCTGAAAGACCTGATAACATTACTGGTCAAAAAAATCGTTTTACTATTGTTGATGATATAGAGAAAAATTATATAAAATAGTTACAGGAGGAATTATGATAGATATTAAATTTTTAAGAGAAAATCCTGATATTGTAAAAGAAAATATCAAGAAAAAATTTCAAGATGAAAAACTTGTATTAGTTGATGAAGTTATTGATTTAGACGCTAAATATCGTAAAGCACAATTAAATGGCGATAATCTACGCGCAGAAAAGAAAAATCTAAGTGGTCAGATAGGCAATTTAATGAAGTCAGGGAAAAAAGAGGAAGCTGAAGATATAAAACAACAAGTAGCTAAAATAAATGAGGAATTAGCTCAAAATGAGAGATTAGAGAATGAATATAGTGAGCAAGTTAGAATTAGAATGATGAAAATTCCAAATATTATTCACGAATCTGTTCCAATAGGAAAAGATGACAGTGAAAATGTTGAAATTCAAAAATTTGGTGAACCAGTAGTTCCTGATTATGATATTCCTCATCATAGTGATATTATGGAAGCATTATGTGGATTAGATTTAGAAAGTAGCAGACGTGTTGCTGGACAAGGTTTTTATTATTTAATTGGCGATGTTGCAAGACTTCATTCTGCAGTTTTAACATATGCTAGAGATTTTATGATTAATAAAGGTTTTACTTATTGTATCCCACCATATATGATACGTTCAGATGTTGTAACAGGTGTTATGAGCTTTGAGGAAATGGATGCAATGATGTATAAAATTGAAGGAGAAGATTTATATTTAATTGGTACAAGTGAACATTCTATGATTGGTAGATTTAAAGATCAAATTTTAAAAAAGGAAAATATACCATATACTATGACCTCATATTCTCCATGTTTTAGAAAAGAAAAAGGTTCTCATGGATTAGAAGAACGTGGAGTTTATAGAATTCACCAATTTGAGAAGCAAGAAATGATAGTTGTTTGTGAGCCTGAAGATTCTTGGAAATGGTATGACAAAATGTGGTCATATACTGTTGAATTTTTTAGAAGTATGAATATTCCAGTACGTACTTTAGAATGTTGTTCAGGAGATTTAGCAGATTTAAAAGCAAAATCTTGTGACGTTGAAGCTTGGTCACCAAGGCAGAAAAAATACTTTGAAGTTGGTAGTTGTTCTAACTTAACAGATGCTCAAGCACGTAGGCTTGGTATTAGAATTAAAGGTGAGCATGGTAATTATTATGCACATACTTTAAATAATACTGTTGTTGCACCACCTCGTATGCTTATTGCTATTATGGAAAATAATTATATGCCTGATGGTAGTGTTATAGTTCCTGAAGTTTTAAGACCTTATATGGGTGGGTTAGAAAAAATATTACCTAAAGAACAAATCGGAAAGCCTTATAATTTGTAATAATTTTAGCTTTTCTCTTTGGCTTTCCGTTAATTTGTTCTGCGCCAAATTTATGTAATAAATTTGTGTGCAACGTATTTTCTCTATTAGAAAAGT
>CALXHD010000121.1 GCA_944388015.1 uncultured Clostridia bacterium
TAATATTTATCTAGTTGTTTATTCAGTTCATCTATAATTATTTGTTCTAATACATCACACCTAATAGATTTATCATTTACACATACATCACTTCTGATTCTTCTACCTTTACATTTTAAATATGCTGTTTTTCCGTCTTTTGTTTTGTATAATTGCCTATTAAAAACTCTTTTACATTCTTTACAATATACTTTTCTACTTAGCATATACACATCACCTGTTGTTTTGCTAATTCTTGCCCTTGATTTAAACCTATCCTGTATAATATTCCATGTTTCAATATCAATTATAGGCTCGTGTGTTCCATAACTATAAGTCCATTCTTCTTTTGATTTTTTTATACGTTTATGATTTTTATAACTGACATAAGTTTGTTTACCTTGTACTAAATTTCCAATATAAGTTTCGTTTTTTAATATTGTAACAATAGTATCTTGTGTCCACTTAGTATGCTCTACACCATTTTTTGCTTGCCTGCATTTATAGTTACTACCGTTTTGTTTTTTATAATTGCTTGGTGTCGGTATTCCTTTATCATTCAAATAAGTTGCTATTCTATAATACCCCATTCCTTTTTTATATAATTCAAATATTTCTTTTACAACTTCGCTTGCAACTGGGTCAATTATTAACTGATTTTTATTATTTGGGTCTTTCATATATCCATAACAAGCAAATGAGCCTAAATATAATCCATCTTCTCTCCTATTTTGTAGTGAACTTCTGATATTATCTGATAAATCTTCTAAATACCATTCGTTAATTAAACCATTTATTTGTCTAGCTTTTTTATTTCCTTTAACTTGTGTATCTGCATTATCTACTATACTAACAAATCGAATTCCCCACTCAATAAATTTATTATGTATATATTTTTCAACAATTTCCATATCTCTTGAAAATCTTGATTGTGTTTTGCAAAGTACAATATCAATTTTTCCATCTTCACAGTCTTTTATCAATTCATTAAATTTTGGTCTATTTATATCTGCTCCTGAATAGTCATCATCACTATATACATTTACAACTTCCCAATTTTTATTAAGTGCATATTTTAGCAACATACTTTTTTGATTTGCAATAGATTCACTATCGTCATTTTTATCTTTTTTAAATCTATCTTCATCTGATAATCTACAATATATACCAACTCTATTTCTCATAAGAGTTTCCTCCTTTCGCATAGTATGGTATTAAATAAATTGCTTTTTTTGAAATGTGTAAAAAATAATAAATTCTCTTTTTTTCACATTTGACATCTAATATTTCTATTATCTTTCTCTAAAGATAGAATAATTTTTAGTAACTTTTCATTAAAAATCTCACTTATTTCTTTTTCATTGGTAGTATTTGATTTAATTGTTGTTTTAACATTGTATATAACACTATCATTCACATTTCATTTCCTCCTCAACTAATGTATATGATTTAAAAATTATAATTAACTCTAATTTTTTAAATCTGGAAACATTTTTGTTAATATAAGTTCTGCCTCTTTCATTGTTCTTCTAGGATGATGTGAATGTAATTCTCTCAAAAATTCTTTAACTATTTTTTCATCTGTTATTTTTTGTTCTCTATTTATAAGCACATAAAATATACAGGTTGCATAAGATACAAAATCATCACTTGTTAATGTCCAACTAAAATTTATTCTTTTCAGTAAGTTAGTATTAACACCTTGTATTTCATTTGTATCAATATTTTCTTTTGCAATTTCTAATATATTTTTTAATATATCTTCTAATCCTTTTTTCTGATTATTTTCACTACATTTTTTAAATCCTAAAATATAATACGCTACTGCCTCCTCCATTGTATATTCTTTATTTCTAATATTCTTTTTCATTCAAATCTCCTTTCTCGTAAGTCAATTGCTATTTTCAAAGCATTGTTTACTAACTTTATATATTTTTTAGGTAATTTATCCATAAAACTTATCAATCTTCTTTTATCTATAATTTTTATTTGTTCTGCCATTATTGTTGCTTCATATTTCATCTTTCCAAATGGCTTTATTTTTATATGTGTTGGTATGTAATACCCTTTTTCTACTCTTTTAGTTATTGGAATAACTATTGTTGTTGGACTGTACCTATTTCCTAAATTATTTTGAATAATTAAAACTGGTCTTTTTCCTCTTTCTTCACTTCCTACTGTATGTCCTAAATTTGCTAAATATATTTCATTTCTTCTAATTTTATTTACCATTCTTTTTCCTCCTGCTATTATATTTTTTCAAGTATTTTATTTGTTCTTTATCTTCCATTTCTCTTTCTTCTGCTGTTTTAGACATATTCGCTCCTAATAGCACTAAATACATAAGAACAGCAACAATTATCATATCTATCAATAAAATTTTTAATATCATTGTTTCGTTTCCTTTCTTATATGTTATAAGAACTCTAAAAATGTTTGAGGGTATATTGATAAACATTGCTATACCATATTTTAGAGTTCTTTATTTTTCATTTATACCTTTTCATAATTCATTAGACAGATGTTTTGCAGACATCTTCATAGGTGGTATTCGGCATACCCCTGTCCGTTTCTAACCGACTTGTACTCATTGCGTGGGACGCTTTTAACGCTCGTTCTATGACTATACAAAAGTTTCTTTCCTTTTACACTTTTCTTCGCCTTATTAGTTGCAAGCTAAT
>CALXHD010000122.1 GCA_944388015.1 uncultured Clostridia bacterium
GGTGGATCAAAATATACAAATGTTTTATCATCAACATATTCACTGCTCTTTTTGTAATCACCATATTCAAATATTACATTTTGAATTAGTTTAGACAAGTTTCTTAAATTTTTAGAATCACATATTGTAGGATTTTTATATTTACCACAAGGTACATTAAATTTTCCACTTTTATTAACTCTATATAAACCGTTAAAACACGTTCTATTCAAGAATATAAATTCAGAAGCTCTTTTTACATCAATTACTTTTTCTAGTTTATAAGAATTGTATTTATTTCTTATATCATAAAAATAAGCTGTTCTATCGTCTGTTTCTAATTTTAAAAATTCTTTTTCTTTCTTATCTAATTCTTCAATTAAATCTTCTACATTGTTTTTTATTACATTATAACAATTTATTAAGTCTTTATTTATATCAAATGCATAAGCTTCTTTTACATCATATTTTTGTAATATATCTATTAAAACTGCGCCACCGCCTATAAATGGTTCTACATATTTCTCTATAACTCCATTCTCTAAATCAAATGGGTAAAAGTTTTTTAACTGTGAAATTAATCCGCCTTTTCCTCCAGCCCATTTTACAAAAGGTCTTATTAACTCCATTTTGCTCCTCCAATTCTCAATAACAACCATATCATATTTTAATCTGTTTAACCAATATATTATTATTGTTTTTAACATTAGATCATTTCAAAATAGTCATTATCTATTTTCTTTATTTCATATGTATAATTTATCTGTACTCCTACATTATATTCGATCATAAGTTTTGATAACATATTTCCATTTATTAAAATAATATTTTGAGATACTTTTTCTACATACTCTTTCGCTTCTTTTGTAAAATCTGATGTAGTTATGAATATACCTTTTATTGCTTGTCTTTCAGATAGTGCACCAACAAATTTTTGAAGTTCTGGTCTGCCAACAACCCCATCTTTCCATCTTTTCGCTTGTATATAAATTTTATCTAATCCAAGTTTATCTTGATTTATTATTCCATCGATACCACCATCATTTGATTTTTTTGTAATTTCTTTTGCTTCGTTTCTAAAATTGCCATATCCCATTTTTATAAGTACATCCATAACTAATCTTTCAAAATAATAACCATCTTTTTCAAGAATTATTTCTAATAAATCTTCTGCTAATTGATCATTTATCTTCTTATATATTTGGTCAATATTTTCTTCTGGTGTAATAACTTCACTAACTTGTAATTCATTAGTTTTTATAAATGTTTCTTCTTTTTCATCTTGATTACTAAAAATTCTGTATTCTCTATATTGAGACAATAATTTTTTATCTATTCTTTCAGGTTTAGTATTTAATAACTTTAAACCTCTATCTGTTATCCTATATTCTCCTCTATTAATGCTTTCTATTAATACAGACTTTTTTAAATATGTTAAAGACCAATATACTCTATTTTCAACTAATGTTTGTTTACCACTTGGTACTAAATTTTTTATATCTTCCTCATTTAAAGAAAAATATTTAATTACGATTTCTTTACATTCTTTTATTGTGTGTATTTTTTTATCCTCAAATAATTTTAAAATTGGAAGCATAAAACTTTGAAATTCTGGTACACTCATTTTTTCTCCTCTTCTTTCAATATTTTTATATTAAATATCCTTCAATATAAATTTCTTTAAATAAATTGCTCCATAAATTTGCATTTTTTCCTATTACGTCAGGATTATCTGTTTTTTCATCTAAAACAATACCCACTAGTTTAGAAGACATTTTATCTAACATTAAATCTATATTTTTTGTCCAACTATATTCATTAGTTTCTGGATCTATTTTTATCAGTGCTCTGAAAGCTCCTACAATCGGATATATCATTCCTTTCGGTACGATATAATGCATTGGTTTTTCTTCAAAACTAGATCTAGATACTATTTCTCTTTCATTATATTTAGAATATTTTCTACTAGTATATCTTTTTCCAGCCTTAACTGATAGTTCTGCATATTGGGTTTCAATGTATTCCCATATTCTAAATATATCTGGAATAATTCTCCTCATATTATTAAGCATTTTATCTCTATCTATTTTATCTAGATTCACAAATCTTTTTAAAGTTGCTTCTTTTCCCGTATAGCATTGAATTGGTTGTTGGTCATTAAGTGTTCCATCTATATTTTTATAAGGATATAATGTTTGACTGAACATCGTTATTAAAGCTAAAATTTCTCTAACATCTATTGGATTTATATCCTCATTATAGTGTTCATTCATTTTATACGCTATCCTATTACTAAATTTTAAGTCCTTCATTATATCTTTTAATGTCTCAAAACTCTTCTGTAATTCTTCTATTGATTTTAAATCCACCTGAACAGATGTATTCCTAGCAGAAGCTAATTCAACAGGTGATTCTATTCCTGTAAAAATCTCCATAAAAACATATCTTTCTTCATCCATTAATTGTTTTTCATTCAATTCGAAAATTGCCCTTAATGTATGCCCCCCATCAATATTTCCATGTACTTGTGGATCATCTAATTGAATTTCTACAGTGCCTGTTTTGTTATCATAATTAACTTTATCTACAGATAATACAATTCCTCTATTCAATTCATGAAAATTTTCATTTTCTATTAAACTCTCTCTAATGTTTT
>CALXHD010000123.1 GCA_944388015.1 uncultured Clostridia bacterium
AAATTATGAGGAGACAATAGAATGTACAGAGGAAAATTCTATTATGAAGATGGTAGCTTCAAATTAATTGATAGTGATACAACTAAAACATTGAAAAAATTTGAAACTAAAACTTTTGATATGATTTTTGCTGATCCACCATATTTTTTATCAAACGATGGAATTACTTGTAGTGGTGGAAAAATGGTTAGTGTAAATAAAGGACAGTGGGATAGAAGTTTAAGTATATCTGAAAAACATAAATTTAATAAAACTTGGATTAAAGAGTGTTATAGAATATTAAAAGATAATGGAACAATATGGATTAGTGGAACTTTACACAATATCTATTCGATAGGAATGGCTCTTGAAGAAGAAGGATTTAAAATTATAAACAATATAACTTGGCAAAAGACTAATCCTCCACCTAATTTAGCTTGTAAAACTTTTACACATTCAACAGAAACAATTTTGTGGGCAAGAAAAGATTTGAAAAATGTAAAATATACATTTAATTATGATGTAATGAAACAAATGAATGGTAATAAACAAATGAAAGATGTTTGGACAACTTCTATAACAAAACCATCAGAAAAAAAGCAAGGCAAACATCCAACACAAAAACCTTTGAACCTTTTAGAAAGAATAATTTTAGCATCGACTAATGAAAATGATTTAATTTTAGATCCTTTTTGTGGTAGCAGTACAACTGGAATAGCGGCAAATAAATTAAATAGAAGATACATAGGAATAGATAATTCAAAAGCATATTTGGATTTATCGATAAGAAGATATAATAGTTTAATAGATGGAGAAAATAAATGGAAGAAATTATAAGTTTTTTAAATGGAATTTTAACTGATTTAAATATAAAAAATATAGATAGCATAACAATAGAAGAAGGAAGAAATATAGTAAAGAATTTAAATGAGTTTCTTTATACTAATTATGATGGTATAGGAAAAACATTTGAATTAGATTCAGAAAGAGATTATATTTCAGATTATCATAAATTTTGGGAAAAAAATTGTGAAAAAATCTTATCACCAAGTATAAATAAAACCAAATGTGAAGAAGTTGCAGATGTATTTCATGAAATATATATAAATAATAAAGAGGCTTTTTATTCTTTATATAGTAAAGAAGGATTAAATGATGAAGAAGTTTGTAAAATAAGATTTTATACAGCTTCGCAAGATTTTAACGGTTCAAGAAAATTTTCAGAGTATGCAGAAATATATAAGGAAGATCCAAGTATTTTTGACAAAGAGTATATAAATAGTAAACCTGAAAGTTTTATAAGAGATTTGAAATTTTCTAAGTTGTCTCAAACGGATAAAAGAATACAATTTGCAAAAAAATCTGCCGAAATGTTATTACAATTTAAATGTGAGCCATTTGAGTTATTAAAAAAATTTAATGGTGATTTACTAGAGATTAAGAATCAATTAATAAAGAACCAAGGAATGGGGTTTGGAAATAAAAAAGCAGATATGTTTATAAGAGATATGGTAGTATTAAGTATATGGAAGGACTATAAAAATTTTGAACAGATAGATGTAGCATCAGATAGAAATACAATGAAAGTGGCATTAAGAACAGGAATTTTAAAAACAGAGATACCATTAGTATCAAGTTTTTTAGATATATTTTGTTACCAATATTCTTTAATAGACCAATGGTGTGCTAAAGCTTGGAGAGAAGTATGGAATATATGGAATAAAAAATATCCAAAAGAATGCATAGAAGGACCCTCATTATTAGATTATTTAGTTTATAGAATTATTGGTATTGAATTTTGTAATGAAAAACTTGCTATCTTTAATGGAAAAAATTGTGGACATGTATTTAAATGGCATTCATCAAAAAATAGAAAATGCCAAGTATGTGCAAAAAACAAAATATATTCAGAAGCTAAATTGATTAATAAGGTTTTACCATGTCAAGATGAAGAAGGATATATATACATCGAAAAAAATAAATACGTTAGTGGGAAAGAAGCGGTATTACATGGATATAAAGAATGTCCATTAATAAACGTATGTAATCCAATGAGTAATAATTTTATAAAATATAATGGACCAAAGTCAATCAGCATTTTGGGAAGAACTGGTTGGAGTAGCACATATACTAAAAGAAATGAAGGTGGCGGAGGTTTAATGTCATAAGAAGGAGAATAGTAAAGATGAAAAGAAACTTTGCAGAGTGGTTATTAACATTTACAGATAGTATTGCTAATTATAAATATTACATAGATTTTGAAACGATATATAAGAATGCTGAAATATATAAAATAGAACTAAATATGTTAAATTCTTTAATCGGGAGTAAAAATATAGAAAAAGAATTTGAAGATTTAGTAAAAAAATATCCTGAAGTTTTAAAATGTATACCTATATTATTAGCAGTCAGACAGTATGAAATAATTGTTTTGGATGATGATGGAAATAAATTTGAATATAATTTTAAGAAAATGAATTACAATATAGAGCAATATAAAGTGTTTATGCGAGAAACAGGTTTATTTGAATTATTAGAAAATCATCTAGTAAATAATTTATATGATTATGTTTTAGGTGTTGAATCTGGTCTAAATTCCAATG
>CALXHD010000124.1 GCA_944388015.1 uncultured Clostridia bacterium
ATGAGATTATATATGGAAAAATCTAAATTTACAGAAATTGATGAAGAATTTATATGTGACAATTGTGGAAAAAAAGTACCAAAACTTGGATATTCGTGTAGAAATCATTGCCCATATTGTTTACATTCTAAACATGTAGATATAAATCCAGGTGATAGGGCAGAACAATGCCATGGCGATTTAGAACCAATTGGGTTAGAAATAAATGGTAAAAAAGGTTATGTTATAATATGTAAAGGTAAGAAATGTGGAGCTATTAGAAAAAACAAAATGGCAAAAGATGATAATATGGATTTAATAATTGAACTTTCAAAAGCAGAATGAAGATTTGCATATTATGTAAAAATATGATAAAATAATAATGTAACATTTTGAAGTTTCATTCATCAAAAACAAAAACAGGAGGAAAAAAGATGTTTGATTTAAAAAAATTTCGGATGGGAGTAAATGAAAACGGCATGCATTTCCAAGACTCACAAACAGGAGTCATTTTTTCTGTAATAGAAATGACCCAAGAGGAACATAAAATAGCCATTTGCTCAAAATCTGCACGGGAAAAAGTCAGAGAAGGGTTAATGGAATATTTACAAGAACAATACAATGGACCTCTCAAATTTGAGGATATTCCAATTGAAAAAGTTTATATAGCTCCATTTTTGGACTTTGAGCTATATAATTTTGCATATGATTCCATAGGAATAAAGCATAAAGAAACTGGAGCACTACTTGCTTTTTGTAAAGTGGCATCTAATGTAGCAGAAGTACACTTTTGTTATTACCATGTTTATGGTCATGATGGAAGGTTGTGCAAGAACTTTTTTGATTTGTGTTCTCCTAAAATTAGAGCAATGGAAACAGGTAGGCCAAATGCATCTGTATTTATTTCAAGAACATGGTCAGAGAAAACCATACAGGATATGGTATATGGACATTTGGAGAAAGGTATAAAAAAATATTTTCCTTATAAAGATATGAGTTTATATAAAGATGTACATTTTTATAAGGAGAAAAATAATATAACCATAAAAAAAGGAATGGATACAGCCATTAGGTTGCATATTTATGATGTAACTGATGACGAGACGTGGATTACAAGTTTATGTTCAAAGACAGGACTTGTAATAAAGTTTTTGTACTGCCTTATGGCAATGCAGAGATATCCGCAAATTAAAAATATTATTTTCAAGTTTGAGGATAATGATGCAAACTTAAAAAGAATAGTAATTAAAAGAAAAGAACGTACAAAGATCTTAAGAGAATTTGTACGAATTCCAAATATTAATTTGGAATTTTGATGAATGAAACATAACATAAATAACCAGCTTTTTTAATTAAAGCTGGTTATTTATGTCATCTATTATATTGTAAATTATAAGGCTTTCCGATTTGTTATATTTTTCTTTTTAAATTACCGCTAGTAAAATTTTTACCATTAAGACATTTACCGTTTTTTTGTAAAAAATATAACTTTATTTATTTCTTTAATATTTTCGTCTAAAATATCAATTCTAATACAATTAACATTAAAATTTTTTGGTTCAATAGAAAGTGTTTTACTATTAAAAATAGTTGTAACTGTTTGTACATTGTCAGGTAAAAATCTAAACTTCATTTGTAATCTATCTTTAAGTTCATAATAATTTTTTGTTCTACACTTACTATCACATTCTGGATAACATAAATTAGATTTTCCTAGTAAACAATAACGTATATTCATTAAAGGTAATTTCCCATAAATAATAAGTTCATTATCTAATAAGTTATTATTACATAAATCTAAAATGTTTTCTTTATCTAATTCAGGAGATATGGTATATCTATTTATATTAAGTTCTTTAAGTTTATATATGCTAGAAATATTATATATATTAAATGAATAGTTAGCAATAATTTGAAATTTATTAATATCTATATTCAAATTTTGTAGTAATTTTAGATTACCAATATTAGATATAACAAACCCTTTAATAGGTAATTTTTCTAAAGTTTGTTCAATATTGGATATAAATAAATTTCTATAATTTGATTTAACTATAATAGGCATATAAATATGTAGATTACATTTTTTTGATAAAGTTACAATTATATTTTTGTATTCACTTAATGTAAAATATTTTAAAGGAATATAGATATTATTAATACTATTATCTAAATCATCATAATTGTAATCTAAATTCAATTTGTTTAATAAAACAGATATTTCTTTGTGTTTTGGTTTAATAGGATTAGTAATAATCTTAGGGACTGAAATATCAGGAGTGTTTTTTCTTATTATATTATTAATTGCAAAATCTTGAACATTACTAAGAGCTAGTCTACGCAATTTGTTTATCATACTTACTTTAGGCAAAAAAACATTATCATCTAAATCTATTTGAATATTTTTAAATTCATATGGTGTGTTATTAGTTTTAGTAATCTGAAGAATTACATTTTCTGAATTGATAGGGTGATTTATTGCTTTAGTAGGTATGTATTCAGGAATAGAACAGGTTATGTTCATATTATTATAA
>CALXHD010000125.1 GCA_944388015.1 uncultured Clostridia bacterium
CAATGTGGTCTTTCCTGCTTTGAGCATGGTGCTGGCCATCGCCTTCTTCGCCAAGCTCGCCATGGCTTACTTTGATTGTGCGCCCGTAGCGGCGATGTAATGATTCTGGATCTGGCAATCCAGCGGGTAAAAGCTCATTTGCCCGTCATCACCCGGCTTACCTGAGAGGGAAACCTCATAGGGGAACATAGCATTCCGGGAAACCCATAAGTCAGGCAGTTGTCAGCCTGCGACTGAATGGGGAGATGAAAGAGATGATATAAGGATAAAAGCCATACTGCCTGAAGCGCAGTCCGAGAGGCTTATGTAGGAGCTATGGCGCAAGACAGCTATCGCCATACTGCACAGCCGCAATATTTTAGTCGAGTATATGCGGGAGAGCTTCTGTGCGGCTCAACTCTGTATGGAGAAAAGGACGGAAACGCTATCCGACAATCATCTATGCCATGATTACATCGTTAAACGGGGATTGCCTAAACCGGAACGCCTGAAAAGGCTATGTGTAATCCTGCAAGGGGATAAATTTCAAGGTGTAAAAAGCCAAGAAAGATGACGCTGAATATCCGGCATGGCAACGGAGCCGCCGTAGTAGTCCGAGTGCGGGAAAGCCGCATACATGGCGAAGGGCGGCAGCTTGTTAGCTCAACAACAGAGAAAGGAAGGTGTGTGATACATCATGAGAAATCCGATTTATTTGTTGAGCAGTTTGCAGACCCACAGCACAGACAGGTCATATTCCTATGAGCGGCTCTATCGCAACTTATATAACAAGGAGCTGTTTCTGCTGGCATATCAGAATATCTATGCCAGTCAGGGGAATATGACGCAAGGCACAGATGGGAAAACCATCGACGCAATGAGCCTGAATCGCATTGATGGCATCATTGCGAGCCTGAAAGACGAGAGCTATCAGCCCCAACCATCAAGAAGAACCTATATTCCAAAGAAAAATGGAAAGATGCGGCCGCTGGGCATTCCATCCTTTGATGACAAACTGGTGCAGGAGTGTGTCCGGCTACTGCTGGAAGCAGTTTA
This sequence comes from uncultured Clostridia bacterium, assembly GCA_944388015.1. Classification (GTDB taxonomy): domain Bacteria; phylum Bacillota; class Clostridia; order TANB77; family CAG-508; genus CAG-269. The sequence goes on from CALXHD010000125.1 coordinate 1,036, forward strand.
TGAGGGCGCTTTTGCGAAAACCTCGCACGGATTTCGCCCTAATCATAGCTGCCATACGGCACTGAGCCAGGTGCAGGTCTGTTTTACCGGAGTGAAATGGTTTGTTGAGGGAGACATCAAAAGCTTTTTTGACAACATCAATCATGAAGTCATGGTGGATATTTTAACGGAACGTATCAAGGACGAGCGTTTTCTGCGCCTTATCCGGAAATTCCTGAAAGCAGGATATCTGGAAGAATGGCAGTACCACAACACATACAGCGGAACGCCGCAGGGTGGTATTATCAGTCCTATTCTTGCCAACATCTATCTGGACAAACTGGACAGGTATATGGAGGAACTGAAAAGGCAATTTGATAAAGGCACAGAACGCGCAACTTTTCCAGCAACCTATGAGCTGGAGAAAAAACGCGGGGTATTGGCGAAAAAACTCCGCAACGCAAGTACAGATGAAGAAAAGAACGAACTGTCTGCAAAAATCCGCGAGTTAGATAGACAGAAGCTGGCTTTGCCGCACTCCGACCCATTTGATACCCATTTTAAGCGGCTTCAATATGTCCGCTACGCTGATGATTTTCTAATTGGGGTCATTGGAAGTAAAGAGGACGCACAGCATGTCAAAGAACAGGTAAAGGCATTTGCGGCAAACGTACTCAAGCTGGAGCTGTCTGATGAGAAAACGCTGATAACCCATTCCGCCAAGCGTGCTCGCTTTCTGGGGTATGACATCTATGTCCGTCGCTCCAATGTGGCAAAACGGGACAAAAAAGGCCGGTTGAGCCGCACACTGAATGGAAGCGTATGCCTGGAGCTGCCCAGCGATATTATGCGGAAAAAGCTGCTGGACTATGGGGCCATGACGATTGAAACCACGGTATACGGGAAAGAAAACTGGAAACCCAAGGCCCGATACTACCTCAAGGACAACGATGACCTCGAAATTCTTGACCAGTACAACAGCGAAATCCGAGGCTTTCGTAATTACTATCGTATTGCGAACAATGCCGCCCATGCCAGCTCATTCGGATACATCATGCAGTACAGTATGTTCAAGACCTTTGCGACAAAATATCGCACTTCCATGCGAAAGATTATTCGCCGTCTTCGCATTGGCAAGCATTTTGGAGTACATTTTACCGATAAAAAGGGGAAGCAGAAAACTCGGCTGTTCTATAAGGACGGCTTTGCAAGGAAGCCTGGCCAAAAGTCAGCCATGATAGATGCGATCCCTAACACTGTGATGTACTCCAGCAAAACCAGCTTGATGGACAGGCTGTCCGCACGGCAATGCGAGCTGTGTGGCAGGACTGATATGGACATTGAAATGCATCATGTCAGAAAGCTCAAAGACTTGAAAGGCAAAAGCTACTGGGAACGCTTTATGATTGCGAGAAACCGCAAGACTTTGGCGCTCTGTGCCGACTGTCATAAAAATTTACACAATGGCAAACTGAATTAACAAGTGGAGAGCCGTGTGCGCCGAGAGGTGCAAGCACGGTTCGGGGGCGAGTGTTTGGAAACCTGCCGCAGTAATGTGGTAAGGCGCTGGGCACTTAGCCTACACCGCAAACATGGGCAGTTCGAGTGGGCAGGGCCAGTCATCCTGTTCGTCTGCCTGGTCTTCGTCCTGCTGGCCCCC
>CALXHD010000126.1 GCA_944388015.1 uncultured Clostridia bacterium
TGGATCTCAGAGAGCCTGGAATTGACCTGTTCGAGCTGTTTGGACAGATCTGCCCGCTGCATGACGAAGTCTTTCTCCGGCATAGCGTTCTCATCATACAGGTAGAGGGCGTTCAAGCGGGATAGGGCGTTCTCGATCCTGTTCTTCCTGCTCTTGAGGGTGTCGGCCTCTGTGATAGTTCCATCGGCGCCGGACAGGGCAAGCTGGGGCCGGTATTCCTCGGCGCCGTCGGCCGCATTGAAGGCGCTGATGAGCTCGACAAGTGCATCCTCGTTGATGCTATCCACATCGGAAAATGCCTCGCCGGCAAGGAGCTTCTTAGATAGGAGCTCGGTATCTGACGAACCGTCGTAGCTCTTGGCGGCCCGGATGATGTTGGCGACATAGTTCAGCACGAACGGGCCCAGGACCATGTCAGAGATATACTTGTTCGCGCAGGATGTCTGTTTTCGGCGCCTGCTCCCACAGGCGTAGATGGATGGCCTGATGCCGTTTGCTCTCCGGCGGTCCTGGTTGGCAATCATGTTTGAGCCGCACTTCGCGCAGCGGAGCAGGCCGCCGAAGATATGGATGTTCTTCCGCACGTAGGTCTTGTTGGCTGGGACGCCGCCTCGCTTGTTCCGGGTAAGCAGGAACTTGATGCGGTAGAAGAGCCGTTCATCAAGAATAGCGGGGTGGTGGTCCTCGACGGTAATCCATTCATCCTCAGACCTTTTCTCGGTGCCCTTGCCGCCGGAATGGACGTTGTAGACGTAGTGCCCGATATTCCAGGGGTTCGTCAGGATCTTGCGAACAGCGGTCGGCGTCCACGCCTTCCCGTTCCTGGTGGTGATCCCGGCGTCGTTCATGTACTTCACGACATAGAGCAGGGATTGGTACTGCTCATAGAGCTCTGCCATGCGGTTTGCCACCTTGGCCTCTTGCTCCACGACCGCAAAGGTGCCGCTCTCTTTATCCCAGGAGTACCCATACGGGACGCGGCCGCCGTTCCATTGCCCGTTGTTTGCACGGGACAGCATGACGGCAGTGACGCGCTCAGAGGTCATGTTCCGCTCCAGCTCGGCAAAGACCAGGATGATTTTCAGCATGGCCTCGCCGATAGCCGTTGAGGTGTCGAACTGCTCATTCTTGGAGACGAAGGTGACGCCCAGGCGCTTGAGCTCATCATACATGTAGGCGAAGTCGAGCAGGTTCCGGCTGATGCGGTCGATCTTCCAGACCACCAGGTGGGTGAACTCGCCGGTCCTGATGCGCTCCATCATGGCCTGATAGTCCGGCCGGTCTGTGTTCTTTGCTGAGTAACCGGGGTCCTCGAAAACCTCGTAGTCAGTGATGCCGAGGACGAGCTCAACATAGGCGATGAGCTCCCGCCGCTGTACCTTCAAGGAGTCTTTGTCGATTTGCCAGTGTGTGGACACGCGGATATATATTGCGGCCTTTTTGGCCGCGAGCTTCTCGGAAATATTGACGGGCATGTGGGAAAACCTCCTATAAAATCGGACGGTCACGCAGAACGTCCGCACAAAAATCCGCGGACAATCCGCAACTAACCGTAACCGTTACCGTAACCGTAACCTTACATAACCGTAACGTATATACACACGTACGGGCACCGCCTGCGCGATGCCCGTACCGTGTGAGTCGGAGCAGGTCACAAGGACCTTGAAAATTGAGCGATCTGCTCCTTGAGGTCCTGGGCGCGCTCAAAGAGGGGCTCCGGCAACATGTATAGAGTTTCGACCACGCCTCCGCCGTCTGGGACCCTGGTCTGTTCTCTGTCGGCAAACTGCAAGAGGAAGTCGAGCAGGTCATTTGCAGAGAGCGGAGAGAAGCCGGCCTGCTCAAGGTCATGATGGGTGCGATCCGGGTTGACGCACAGATCTGCGCGCACTCCAGATACCTGGAAGTAGAAGAGGGTGATGGGCGGCCGCGTTCCGGGTGGGGCATATAAGATGCCAAGCCTGGACCCCTGTACCACGGCGACGACGCCGTTGCAGGTCTCGAGTTCGAGGATAAATTCGGCCATCTCGTCTGGGTCGATACCACGGAAATAGCAGAAGTTACGGGAGAAGTCCCGAACGGCTCGGCCGGCATAGGCGGCGCCAGACGCTTCGATCACAAAGGAGCCGGAGCTGAGCGTCTTGTCAAGGGAGGCGTTGAGCTTGTTCTTGTCGGAATAGTTGACCTTCCCGCCACGCACAAGGATGTCGATGACCAGGGCGGCCTGCCCCTCTGTTTCGTAGGTGTAAAGGGCGGCGATGTCATCAAGCTGTTTGTAGGTCCAGGACTGCAACACCGACGCGCACTGGCGGATGACGCCTTCCGCCCTTGGAGATATGCCAGCTTCGTCAAAGAGGCCATACAGGCGACACAGGATGGCGCCGGAGTGTGAGACGAACAGGTCGGCATTGCAAAGGAAGATCCCGCCTGAGCGGATAGCAACGGACCGGCCGATGCAGGCAAGCTCACTTTGGTTTACTGGGGATTCATTTAGGCGCACTACCTCCGTACCATTCACGGCGAAGAAGGCAGAGCGACCCGTCTTCTTGCCGAAAGACATGGTCAGTTCTCCTCTCTGTATTTGCTGAGCACGGCCTCAATGACCCGCCGGTCATCGGGCGATGCCTTGTTGAAGAGTGTGATGAGCTCCCTGGATTCCTGCGGCAGCACCTCATAGCGGTCGTCGCTGAAGCCGAGAAGCCAGTCGATTGAGACCTTGAAGTATTGAGCCAGAGAGAGGACGTATTTGAGATCCGGCTCTCTGTGGCCATTGAGATAACGGGAAATGGTGACGTGAGAGATGTTGACATCTTCCGCAAGGCCCTTGACCGTGATGCCGTGGCTGTCTATGAGATTGCGAAGGTTTTTCTGAAAAGCAGAGAAGTCGAAAGATATTTCCATGTTGGTAGACCCCCTATACCAGAGTGTTGCCTTGTATTAGCCATTGTATTACTTTTTGGAGGCTTTCGCAACTTTTTTTCTGAAAAAATCCAAAAACCTATTGACTTTAGC
>CALXHD010000127.1 GCA_944388015.1 uncultured Clostridia bacterium
CAGGGAATGCCCGTTAACGGGCGGCAAGTAACAATCGCATGACTGCCAGGTCGTCATAAGCGCGGCTTGCGCGCCGCAGGTAATATTAGGGCTAATTGCCCGAAAATGAAAAACCACCGGCTTTGCCGGTGGATATTTATTTGAAAAAGTGTTGAGGAGATTCGGCAAAAAACCGCAAAAAATTTTTCAAAAAAGGTATTGACAAATGAAAAAAAGGTGATATAATTGTTATTGTAATGATTGGAAACGTTTCCAGGCATTCCGTTATAAATTGGAAACGTTTCCAATAAAAAGTTCAGGAGGGATTGGCATGAAAAGAATGATCGGCATTTTGCTGGCAGCGGCGCTGAGTTTCGGCGTTTTGGCAATGGTGGGGTGCGGCGGTGACGACGGTCCCGTCGATACGGATACGACCAAGGTCGTCAAGGTCTGGCTGCACAAGTCGCAGGCAGAGCCGGAAGGGAAGGTGTACCGCGCTTTGCAGGATCTGTTCAACGAGGCGGACTATAAGACCACGGACGGACGGGACATTGTTATGTCTATCGAATACAAGAACTCGTCCGACGCGCTCAGCACCGCGATCAGCGGCGAGATCCTTTCGGGAGGATTGCCCGACGTCGTGGCTGTGGACAGCCCCAACATCACTTCCTATGCGGACGGCGGCATTCTCATCGCGATGGACGAATATCTGTCCGACGAAGTCATTTCCGATTACGTGGACAGCGTCATCGAGCAGTCCACGTACAACGGCAAGCTGTACGCGCTTTCCGGCATGGATGCGCCCGGCGGTCTGTACTACAACAAAGAGCTCCTCAAATCGGTGGGGTATGAAGATTCCGATTTCGGAACGGTGGCAGATCCCTGGAGCTGGAAGGACGTGGAAGAGGCGATGGACGCGCTGAAGTCGGCGGGCAAGGAATACCGCATCAAGCTCAACCTCGGGTTCGGCGGCGATGAAGGGTGTATGTATCTGTATTCCCCGCTGGTGTACTCTGCGGGCGGCAGTTTCATCGGAGCTGACAACAAAGTTTCGGGCGCTCTGACGAGCGAAAGATCCCTGGCGGGATTGGGGATGCTGGAAAGCCTGTTCGCGCAGAATGCGGAAAAGGAATGGATCTACAACGGCACCAATACCAATGCTTTGCCCGGCGGCGAAGTGGCGTTTGAAATTTACGGGCCGTGGCTGATCGACACGATCGACAAATCGTATGCGGATTTTGCGGACAAATATGACGTCATGCCCTTCCCCGTCTACGAAGACGCGAGCGGAAACAAGGGCACGGCGGCTTCTCCCTGCGGTTCGTGGGGCTTCGGCGTGACCAAGGACACGCGCGACGCGGACGCGGCGGCGCAGGTGGTGGCATTCCTGACGGGTGCGGAAGCGAGCGAAATGTTCTACGATTCCATCGGCACCTTCCCCACGCACACGTCCGTGCTGGAAAACAACGAAGATTTCAACAGCGGCGCTTTGAAGTCGATGGCGGACATCCTCATGGAAACGGCGGTCGCGCGCCCGAAGATGGTCAAATACCCGCAGTTGAGCAGCGCGTATTCGGACATCGTGGAATACATTGAAACGACGGCGGGGACGAGCGATTACGACCTCGCGACGTACGTGACGCAGAAGGCTGCGGCGGCGGACAGATAAACAAGGAGTCGGGAATGAAAAACAAAGCTCTTCCTGTCAGGGCAAAGGGGATGTATTTCCGCTTTCTCGGCAGATCGTTCAAAAAGCACGATGCGATCGTGGGTGCCGTTTTCGTGCTTCCCGCGTTTGTGCTCGGCTGTATCTTTGTCGTGGCGCCCATGCTGGTCTCTCTGTCGTACTCGGTGACGGACGCAAACTTGCTGGCGCTGAACAACGTACATTTCAACGGCTTTGTCAACTTTGCCGAAGCGTTCGGCGACTCCTATCTGTGGAACGCCTTTCTCAACACGCTGGAATTTGTGGTCAAGGTCGTGCCTCTCCAGTTGTGCGCGTCGCTCGGGCTTGCACTCATTCTCAACACCAAGATCCGCTGCAATACCTTTTTTCGCTGGGCGTTTTTCTGCCCGGTCATGCTCTCGCTGGCGGTCACCTCCTTTTTGTGGATGAACCTGCTCAACGAGCAGGAAGGCCTGATCAACGCGATCCTGGAAAATCTGGGATTCTCCCGCCAACCTTTCCTGGAAAGCCCCAAACAGGCGATGAACGTCATCGTGTTCATCTCCGCGTGGCAGGGCGCAGGGTACCAGATGCTCATTTTCCTGTCCGGGCTGAAAAACATTCCGCCCGAAATTTACGAGGCGGCGGCGATCGACGGGGCAAACCCGGTGCAGAAATTTTTCTTCATCACCATTCCCAACATTCTGCCCACCTTTTCGTTTGTTCTCATCACCATGCTCATCGGGGCGTTCCGTCTGATCGTGCAGCCCATGGTCATGACGGGCGGCGGGCCGGTGGATTCCACCATGACGATGTCCTATTACATCTACACGCAAGGCATTACCTTCCGCAACGTGGGGTATTCCAGCGCCATCGCGCTGCTGTACACCTTTTTTATGGCGGCGATCGCGCTCACGCTGCGCAAGCTGATGGACGTCAAGGACTGAGGAGGAAAACATGGAAAATACTCTTCTTACTGCCGAAACTGCGGAAAAAAAGAGAAAAAAGGCAATTTCGCCCCTGCACGTCGTCCTCAAAACGCTTGCCGTGCTCTTCCTTGCCGTGCTGTGCGTGCTGTTCCTGTTTCCCGTCTGGTGGATGGTCATTTCCTCGTTCAAGACGGAGGACATGATCTACGCGCAGATGGATTCGTGGCAGACCTTCCTGCCCGGCACATGGAACGTTGCGGACTGGTTCGTTTCCTATCAGAAACTGTTCTCTTCCTTTGAATATTTCGGGCAGTCCATTCTCAACAGCATCGTGTACTGTTCCGTGACCATCGCGGCGGTGCTTCTCATCAACTCGTTTGCGGGCTATGCGCTGGCGCGCCTGGAATTCCCGGGCAGCCGCACGCTGACAACGGTCATCATCCTGCTCATCATCGTGCCCGTGGAAACGTCCATCGTTCCGCAGTACGTCATTCTCAGCAAACTGGGGCTGCTCTCCACCGATCTGCGCGTGGTAGGGTACCTGCTCCCCGGGTTTGTCAGTGCGTTCTATATCTTTATGTTCCGCCAGTTCTACTTGGGAATGCCCAAGGAGCTGGAAGAGGCGGCGGAAATAGACGGCGCCAATAAGTTAGTCACTTACTTTGCCATCATCATGCCCCTCGCCAAGGCGATCTTCGCCACGGTGGCGATTTTCACCTTCATGGGCGCATGGAACGAGTACGTCTTTGCGCAACTCATGTTCCCCAATCCCAAAAATCAGCCCCTGCAGGTTTTCCTGCAGTTGGTCAACACGTATAATCCCAAAGACCTCGCGGTCGTGATGGCGGCGCTCACGTTCTCTACCATTCCCATCGCCATCGTGTATATTTTCTGTCAGCGCTATATCGTGGAAGGTGTCTCCTTCTCGGGCCTCAAATAAACGGAGGAATGTATGAAAAAAATCTACCTTGCGGTGCTCATACTGCTGTGCGCGGCCTTCTGCACGGCGGGACTGCTCTCTTTCGGCGGCTGCAGCAAGGATCCGCACGCGGATTCCCTGCTCCTGCACCTCACGTTCGACGAGGGGGAGGGCAACGTCGTCAAAGACAAATCGGGCAACCTTGCGGACGCCACGGTGCAGTATGTGTTCAACGATCCCGCGTTCCAGGCGGAACCGCAGGATCCGCAGTGGCGCGAAACGGGCGCCGTGGACGGCTCCTTGCTCTTGGACGGATACTCCAATTACGTGCGCTATCACTACGAGGACGTGCGCGTTTCTGGCAGTTCGCTTACCGTATCCGCCTGGGTGGCGCCCCGTGTGTTCGAGTGGGACGATCCCAACGCCGCGGAAAACGGCACGGAAAATTTGACTGCGATCGTCAGCCAGTACAACGAGGAGGCCAACCAGGGCTTTCTGCTCGGCTACCAGCGCCACGGCGCGTGGAGTTTTCAGGTGGGCATCGGCGACCGCTACCTGCGGCTGTGGGACGGCGGACATCCGTTGGTCAAATATGAGTGGAACCACGTCGCCGCCACCTTCGACGGTGCTAACGGCGTGATGAAGATGTATCTCAACGGCGAGGAGATCGCCTCCCGCAATTTCTACGAAAATGCGTCCATCGCCGCCTGTTCGGACTGGCTGTACATCGGCAGAAACAATCACGGCGATTCCAACGCCACCGCCACCTGCAATATGGTTTCGGGACTGATCGACGACACAAAGATCTACCGCGCGGTACTCAGCGGGGAGGAGATCGCTTCTTATTACAATTCCTGTCTCCAAGACGGGAAGGTCGCGGAAATCTCCTTCGAGGACATCTGGCTGCAGAACATCCTCACCGAGGACATCTACAAACCTCAGTATCACGGCGGTCCTTACCAGCATTGGATGAACGAGCCGCACGCACCTTTCTACTATAACGGGAAATACCATCTGTTCTTCCAGTTCAACCTTACGGGGCCGTATTTCCGTAACATCTGTTGGGGACACCTCGTTTCCGACGATATGGTCAACTGGACGCCTCTCAAAGAGGTCATCACGCCCGAGGCGGGCACGGTCGCTCCCGACGGCGTATGGTCGGGCGGTGCCACGCTGGACGCGGACGGCAATCCCGTACTCTTCTTCACGGCGGGCAACGACAGCTGGGCGTCCTCGGGCGATGGGCTGATCGGCAACCAGAACGTGGGCATCGCCCGTCCCAAAGATCTTTCCGATCCCAACCTCACCGAATGGGAAGTGTACGACGGCTATGCCATCAGACAGCAGGCGGGGCAGGGTACGGCGGGGCAGTTCCGCGATATGTTCGTTTACCGCGAGGAAAAGGGCGACGGGTATATCTGGTATATGCTCATCTGCACCAAATCCACGCAGACCAACGGCGGTGCGGCGCTCCTGTACACGACCGAGGACGATTCCTTTACGTCCTGGACGTATCGCGGCGAGGTGTTCAACATTCCCAACCAGCCTTCCGATTTGGGGCAGACGTGGGAGCTTCCCGTGCTCATTCCCATCTCCAACGAAGCGGGGACGATCACCAAATGGCTGTTCGCCTTCTCGCCCGCGCCCGCGGATTCCGCCGACAACGACATCTTCTATTTCATCGGGGAATTCGATAAGACGACGTACAGGTTCAAGCCGGACGCTTCGTTCGGCAACACGCCGCGCAGGTTCGATTTCGGCAACAACGTATTTACAGGGCCGAGCGCCTTTGTCGATCCGGTCAGCGGGAAAGTGTTCATGTTCTCCATCATGCAGGACCAGCGCACTCCCAACGACCAGTACCTGGCGGGCTGGGCGCACAGCGTGGGGCTCGCGCGGGAGGTGTACCTCAACGACGAGGGCACGGACGCCTGCATCCGTCCTGCGGACGCACTGGAAAATTACGAGGGAAAAGTTCTTGCGGAAGGGGAAAACATGACGCTTTCGCAGGCGAACGAAGCGCTTTCGGCGGCGAGAGGGGATATGCTGCACGTGCAGATCACCGTCCGCAACGCGGGGGCGAATTCCTTCGGCGTGCGCCTGCGCCGCAACGACAGCGACACCGAGTACACAGATTACTATTACGACGCCGCCAACAAGCGGCTGGGCGTAAAGACGGGGCTTGCGGGCGACCAGAACATTTCCGGAAATTTCTACGACACCTATGCCATGGGCGACACGCTGGTGATGGAGTTCTATCTCGACCGTTCGCTCATCGAAGCGTTCTTCGACGACACTAAGGCGGTGACGGCGCGCGTGTACCCGACGGACGAAACCAGCCTGGGCATCCTGCTGTACGCCGAGGGCGGCGATATTGAGGTCGTCAGCCTGCGCGTGGCGGAAATGAAGTCGATCTACTGAGGAGGGGTGTGATGAAGAAAAAAACAGTTCACCTTTTCGGTGTATTGCTGGCGTCCGCCGTGGCGCTGAGCGGTTGCGCCGGTACCTCAAATGAGGAATACGTATTCAAAAATGCGGGCTTTGAACAGGGTACGCTTTCCGGCTGGACGGCGGAGGGCGGCGCCTTTACGAGCGCCTGCGTGTACAACCAGAGCGAGGACGAACAGGGCAATCCCTATTACAAGGAAGGCGAGTTTTTCCTCTACGGCGGCGCGGCGCCCGAGGGGAGCGTGGGAACGCTCACCAGCGAGCCTTTCAAGCTGAAAGGCAACGGCAGGATCGGTTTTCTCATCGGCGCGGGCAGCGACGCTTCCAAGTGTTACGTTGCCGTGTGCGACACGGACGGAAACGAACTGATCAGGCGCGGCAACGACGATTACGGCACCGCAGGCTTCTATGACAGCCTGCACCGCGTCGTCATCGACGCGAGCGAGTATCTCGGAAAGGAGGTAGTCATCAAAGTGGTGGACAGCGATTCGGGATCTGGAATGCACAATTATATCAACGTAGACGATTTTATCGTGAATTACCAAGGCGAGGAGGACGTCGTAAGCAAGACATTTGTGGCGGATAAGTATATCGAAGAAAACATGGGCAGCGTCGTTACGCAATATCGGCATACCTACCATGCGATGCCGCCCGTGGGTTGGATGAACGATCCGAACGGCTTTTCGTACGCGTTCGGCAAATACCAGCTTTTCTACCAGTTTCATCCCTATTCTTCCGCATGGGGCCCCATGCATTGGGGACATTATTCCTCGGAAGACTTCATCAAATGGGAACTGATGCCTACGGCGATCGGGCCGGATACGTCCTATGACAAAGACGGCTGTTTTTCCGGCACTGCCATCGTAAAGGACGGCGAACTGTACCTGATGTATACGTCCGTCGCGGACGGAAAACAGACGCAGGCGCTGGCAAAGTCCTCGGACGGCGTCACGTTTGAAAAGGTGGGGCGCGTCATCGGCAGCGACAAGGTGCCCGCAAACTCTTCCCGGGCGGATTTCCGCGACCCCAAGGTATTTTTCCGCGGGGACAGCTATTACGCCGTCATGGGTTCCAAAAACAACGACGGGGACGGGCAGCTCTTGCTGTACAAGTCTGCCGATCTGCAAAACTGGAGCTACGTCGGCACCGTGTGGAAGGACGATCGCACCACGATGGGCATTTACGAGTGCCCCGACCTTGCCGTCATCGACGGGACGGACGTGCTGATCACCAGCCCGCAGGGCTTTGCTACGGGCGGCTGGCGGTACGAAAACGTGCATTCCGCCATTTACATGACGGGAAGCCTGGATACGCAGTCGGGGCAGTTTGCGCGCGTTACGGAGGACGAGATCGACAGCGGTTTCGATTTCTATGCGCCGCAGACGCTCACCGCGCCGGACGGCAGGGTCATCATGATCGCGTGGATGCAGATGTGGGACCGCACCATGCCCACGCAGGCGCACGGCTGGGCGGGCGCTGCAACCCTGCCGCGCGAACTCACGTTAAAGGACGGGAAACTGTACCAGGCCCCCGTCCGCGAGATCGAAAAATACAGGAAAAACGAGGTCAACGTCACCGAGGCGAGCATCAGCGGCGAACAGTCCTTTGACGGCGTAGAGGGGACGAAGACGGAACTCTGCTTCACGCTGGACGTGGGCGACGCGGCGCAGGCGGGCGTCAAGGTATTCTGCGGCACCGAACACGAAACGCGCATCTATTACGACAGAGAGAGCGGGCTGGTGATTTTTGACCGTTCGGATATGGGAACGCGCATTTCCGGCAGCGCCAAGGAGCTAAACGCTTCTAAGCGTTCGGTCAAAGCGGAAGTCAGGGACAACAAGATCGAGTTCCGCATCTTTTTGGACGTCTCTTCCTGCGAGGTCTTCCTCAACGGCGGCGAGCGTACGATGACGGGCAACGTGTATTCCGATCCTTCGGATACGGGTATCCGCTTCTTTGCGGAAGGCGGAAGCGCGCGCATCCTGTCCCTGTACAAGTACGACATCGTCGTGGAATGATGAAGAAATTTACCGTTTTTTGCATAACGTTTGCGCTTTTTCTGTGCGGATGCGTCCCCGCATCGGAGGGGGAAACGCCCCCTCCGTCTCAGACGCAGCCCGATCCGTTCAACGCGCAGGTGCTGCTGGAAGTGGGGTTTGAAGGGGACGGCTTCGACCAGCCCGACCTTTCGGGCAACGCAAAGGCGGCGTACGTGGAAGGTGTTCTCAACAACCCCGCCTATCAGGAAGAGCCGGTACTTCCTTACCGCCCGCAGGGCGTGCGGGGCCAATCGCTCAGCTTTGACGGCTATTCCACCCGCCTGGTGTACGATACGGACGTTTCGGGCGAAGAGCTTACCATAGAGGCATACGTCTGTCCGCGCGCGTTCGCGTGGAGCGCGCCGCAGGATCCGGTCTCCGAACACGTGCCGCACGTCATCGTCGGTTCGTACGACGAGGGCGCAAAGGCGGGTTTTTTGTTCGGTTTCACAAAGTTCGGGCACCTCACCTTCCGCTGCGGCACGGGCGACGGCTGGTACGTTCTGGCGGATGCAGGGCATTCCCTCAAAGAGTACGAGTGGAACCGCGTGACGGCGGTGTTCGACGGGAACGCGGGCTACATGGCGGTGTATATCGACGGCGAGGAGACGGCAAACATCTCCGTTCCGCGCGGCAGCGCCGTCGCGTCCGCGGGCGTGCCCGTCGCGGTGGGCGCCGCTTCCCAGCCCGTCACGGAAGGCAGGTACGAGATCAGCCGCTTCAACGGGCTGATGGACGAACTCAAAATTTATGCGGGCGCCAAAAACGAGGCGGAAGTCGCCGCCTACGGGCAGTGGCTGACGGGCGGAAGCGTCCCGCAGATCGGTTACGACGAGGCGCGCCTGCCCGATTCCATGCTGGAAGGGGACTGGTACCGCCCCGCCTGCCACGCCTCTCCCCCCGCCAACTGGATGAACGAGCCGCACGCGCTCTTTCATTATAACGGGATGTGGCATCTGTTTTATCAGTACAATCCCGTCGGCCCGTACTGGCGCAACATCCGCTGGGGACACTGGGTCAGTGAGGACATGGTGACCTGGCAGAGCGTGCGCGACGCCGTCGTTCCGACGGAAGGGAGCGTCGCTCCCGACGGCATCTGGACGGGCAACGTCGTGTTCGACGGGGAGGGGAGACCCGTTCTCCTCATCACGGCGGGGGACGATTCCCGCCCGTACAACAACTCCAACCAGAACGTCGCACTTGCGGTGGCGAAGGATTATTCCGATCCCTGTCTCACCGAGTGGGAGATCGGCGATTACGCCGTCGTGCAGACGTCGCAGATGGGCACGGCGGGGGAATTCCGCGACGCGCAGGCGTTCGGCATCGGAAACGAGCGGTATATGGTCGTGGGCGGCGCGTCGGACGGCAGGGGCACGGCGCACGTGTTCAAAACGACGTCGGACGCGCTCACGGACTGGCAGTACATGGGGCAGCTGTTCACACCCTCCGTCTACAAGTCGGAATACGGCACGGTGTGGGAGATGCCCAACCTCGTCCCGCTCCCGTACGAGGACGGGCGGCAGAGCGGCAAATACCTGTTTGTGTTTTCCCCCCAGCACGGCGACAACGACGTATGGTATTATACGGGCACCTTCGACGCGCAGACCTGCCGCTTCGTTCCCGATTTTGCGGAGGCGAAGCGCATGGATTTCGGGGACAACGTGTTCACGGGCCCAACGGTATACACCGATCCGCAGAGCGGGCGGGTATATATCTGCTCCATCATGCAGGACCAGCGCACGGACGAAGAGCATTATCTCGCGGGCTGGGCGCACACGGCGGGATTCCCGCGCGAACTGTTCCTGCGCGCCGACGGCACTCTGGGGCTCAAACACATCGACACGTCGCCCATCGAGGGGGAAGTTCTTGTCTCCTTTTCGGGGCTGACCGCGGCGCAGGCAAACGAACGGCTTGCGTCGGTGCAGGGCAATCTGCTCAAAGTGGACTTTACGCTGACGGGCGGCTCCGACTGCGGATTTTATCTGAAAAAAAAGGGGGATGAGTACGCAAAACTGTACTTTTCCGGCGGGCGCGCGGGCGTGGACACGACGCGCTTTGCTCAACAGGTGCGCGGCAATTTTTCCGATATTTTCGCATACGGTAACGGAATTTCGGGCACAGTGTATATCGACCGCGCTCTGATAGAAGCGTATCTGGATGGCCGTGCGGCCATCTCCGCGTCCTGCTACGGCAGGGGCGGCGGACTGCAGGTGTTCGGCGACGCGCTCTTTACCGTCACGGTAACATCGCTTCGTGCGATCTGAATAAAATCATCTTTTCAGGAGGAAGATCATGAAAAAGGGAATGACTCTCATCTTTTCCGCTTTTTTGCTTGCGGCGTCCGCCTTTGGAATTGCGGCGTGCGGCGACAAGAAAACGGATACCGTCAGCGACGACATCGTCAACGGCGGGTTTGAACAGGGCGTGGGCGACCTCACGGGCTGGACGAAGACCGGCTCGGCGTTTTCCCAGTACGGCGTCGTCAATACCGACAAAGTGGGTAACGTGGTCGTGGGGAAAGTCGGCAACAACTTCTTCAGCGGCTACGAGGCGGGCAACCCGCAGTTTACGGGCACGCTCACCAGCGACACCTTCAAGCTGGGCGGCACGGGCAAGATCGGCTTTTTGCTGGGTGCCGGCAAAAACGGGGACAAATGCTACGTCGAGTTTTACGAAGAGGGCAACGATACGCCCCTTCTGAAGATCACCAACACCGCGTTCAACGCGCCTTACGTCACCGATCATCTCATCCGCAACATCGCCGACCTTTCCGAATACGTGGGCAAGAACATCTACATCAAGGTCACTGACAACGACAAGGGGGACGCGGAAGAATATTCCTACGTCAACCTGGACGACTTTAAGGTGTATCAAACGGAAGCGGAAGTCGAGGCGGCGCAGAAAGAGCGCGACGACAAGCTTGCCGAGATCGGCGCCCCCGAGTTCAGCGAAGATCCCACCAAGACGACCATCAAGAACGGCGATTTCGAGGACGGCATGAACAACTGGCTGGTGCTGGAAGGCAACACCTTCGGTCCGAGCGTCATCGGGGACGCGTCCGAGCTGTTCTGGAACACCCGTTCCTTCAACGCGGAAGGGGAGAAGTTCCTCAACGGATACAAGGACGACGAATCCTTTACGGGCGCCGTGCGCTCCACCAAGTTCACGCTGGCAGGCGACGGCATCATCTCCCTGCTTTTGGGCGGTTCGGGACAGGATGACATTTACGTCGCCGTCTGCGACGGCGAAACGGACAAAGAACTCTTTGTCGTTTCCCCCGCGGAGCACTTTAAAGATCCCGAACTTTCCGAAAATATGCTGCGCAAGTACATCGACGCGAGCGCGTACATCGGAAAAGTCCTGTACATCAAGATCGTCGACGGGGCGGCTTCTCCCTTCGGCGCCATCACGGTGGACTCCGTCCGCGTCAGCATGACGGAGAAAGAGACGGTCGCTCTCATGCAACAGGATTATGCATGGGCGCAGGGCCTGCCCGCCGAGGACGTCTCCGCGTCCGCGACGCAGAAATACTACAACGATTACGATTATCCGTACGAACTGCCCGTGCTCCGCTTTGCAACGGCGGCGGCAAATCGCGCCGTCAAGGCGAGCGAAACGCCCGCAGACCTTACGGAGTTCCTCGCGGACGTGGTGCCCGCATACGGCAGCATCCCCGCGGA
>CALXHD010000128.1 GCA_944388015.1 uncultured Clostridia bacterium
TGAGAAAGAAGAAGATGAAAGTGTAATTATCGATGGAAGTGTTACGAATATTCCCCGTGTTGTATTTTTTAAAAAACACATGGAACGAATGACATTTCGTATCCAAGCAGATGATCGCTTTGTTGATATTGTGATATTTAATCGCGGATATTTAAAGAAAAATTTAACTCCAGGTACAGAAATTACTGTATTTGGAAAGTGGAAACCGAAAAAAAATCAGATTGTTGCTTCACAAATTCGCTTTGGAAAATTAGAAAAGGAGTATGTAGAATGTGTCTATCATTTAACTTCTAAGATTACCAATCAAAAAATGATACAATGGATTCATGAAGCATTACAGATTACAAAGCCAAGACCGAGTATGATTCCTAAAGTGATTGAAGAAAAATATCATTTTCCGAGTAAAGAAGAAAGTATTTTAGAAATTCATCAACCGACTTCTACTGTTATGTTAAAAAAAGCACGAACTCGGTTAAAGTATGAAGAACTATTTGAATTTCTCTATAAAATGATTTTATTAAAAGAAATGAGAAAGAAAGAAAATGGTATCACGAGAAAAATTCCTATAGAAAAAGTAAAGCAGTTAATTGCAAAACTCCCATTTTCGTTAACAGAAGATCAACGAGATGCAGTTCATGATATCATTCAGGATTTGGAAAGTTCTTCCCGCATGAATCGTTTGATTCAAGGAGATGTTGGAAGTGGAAAGACTGTTTTGGCATTTATTGCCAGTTATATGAATTTTTTAAGTGGCTACCAAACCGCATTTATGGCACCTACTGAAATTTTAGCTGTTCAACATTATCAGAAGGCAAAAGATTTATTAGAACCTTATCATATGAAAGTTGTACTATTGACTGGAAAATTAAAGGCAAGTGAGAAAAAACAAATTCAACAAGAAATTTCTGAAGGAAAGGCAGATCTGATTATCGGTACCCATGCTTTAATTAGTGAAAAAGTAAATTATCATAATTTAGGACTTGTTATTACAGATGAACAACATCGTTTTGGTGTACAGCAGAGAAGAGAATTAAAAAATAAAGGGTTAACTCCTGATATCTTATACATGAGTGCTACACCGATTCCAAGAACATATGCTCTTACAATTTATGGAGATATGGAAGTAAGCAATATAAAGACACGTCCAATGGGGCGAAAAGAAATTATAACAATGTTATTTTCAGAAAAACAAATTCGAGATGTTTTAGAAAAAATGTATGAAGAGCTAAAAAAAGGACATCAAATTTATGTCATTGCTCCATTAATTGAAGAAAATGAAGAAAGTAGTGCTAAGGCAGTCGATACGATGTATGAAAATATGAAAAAAGCATTTGGTAAGTACTATCAAGTAGATATGTTACATGGAAAACAGGATGGAAAGAAAAAAGAGGCAATCATGCAATCATTTCAAGAAAATCAAATTCAAATCTTAATTAGTACTACAGTGATTGAGGTTGGTGTCGATGTTGCGAATGCAACGATGATGGTAATTTTTAATGCCGAACGATTTGGTTTATCACAACTACACCAATTACGAGGACGAGTAGGGCGTAGTAATTTACAAAGTTATTGTCTTCTTGTTTCTGATTATGATAAAGAACGTTTACAGATTTTAACGGAGGTATCTGATGGATTTCAGATTAGTGAAGAAGATTTTAGAATGCGTGGTAGTGGAGACTTTTTTGGAGTTCGTCAAAGTGGCGATATGAATTTTAAATTAGCAGATATTTATAAGGATTTTTCTATTTTAAAGCATGCCAAAGAAGATGCTGAATTATTTTTAAAACATAAAGATTATCAAAATGAGGAAGAAAAGAATAACTTTACAAAGTTTGAAAAAAGCATCATTCATTTAGATTGACTTTTCTTTTAAAATTTAGTAAACTTATTCTAGCGTGATAGTAGTCACGCGCTTGAGACTCTTACCGACGAATGTGAGTGGTCTCAACCAAAACCCCCTGAAATCTCAGCCGAAAGGCTGAGATACTTTGTTTTATAAGGGTTTTTAATGATTATTTTTTGTTTCAACCACCATTTAACCACCCAAAATGGTGTTTTTTAATAAGTTTAAAGTGGTTTAGAATAGTTTAATTTAGTTTAACTTAAACTATTTATGGTAGATACAATATCATTTAGTTTATTTTTATACATGTGTGAATATGTGTTTAATGTTTCATCAATTTTAGTATGTCCGAGATATTTTGCAACTATTGTGATATTTGCCCCATTATTGATTAGTAGGGAAGCACAACTATGCCTAAAATCGTGTATTCTTATTTGTTTAAGTCCTGCTTTCTTACACAATGAATTTTTATGACATCTAACTGTAGAATTAGTAATTGGATCAGTATTACCAAAAACAAACCATTTATTATTAAATCCATATAATTGATTATCACTTTCTAATAGTATTTTAAGGTCATTTAAGAGTATTTCAGGTATTGGTATATTTCTTATACTAGATTTAGTCTTTGGGGTTGTAATAGAGTAGAATTTAGATGATTCACTACCTATTGAAACAACATTTTTATTTACTCTTAATTCTTTATTCTCAAAATCTATATCTTCCCAAGTAAGTGCTCTTGCTTCTCCTTTACGAAGTCCACAATAGTATAGAGTTTCATATAAACATTTAAATTTAATATTATCTTCACAAGATATAAATTGTTTAAACTCATCAAGAGTATAAAAATCCATTTCTTTTTTAATTTCATTAGGATTTACGAATTTAGTTATTTTGTTATAGAATAACCTAAAATCAAATCCATACATTTTTGTTCCCCAATTTAAAACTATTTTGATAAATTTTTGAATATCATTTTTAGTGCTAGTTTTAATATCTACCTTTGATATTTCTTTTCTCCATAATTCATAATGAGCCACATTTAAATCTTTAAGTTTTACCTTATCTAGTAATTGCATATATTTAATTCTATCTCTATAAGTTTTTAAAGTAGTTGCTTTAACTTTATCTTCTTGATAGTCATAATATGCAGTATATAAATCTTTAAATGTCATGCCTTTATCTTCAGTAAATACAGTTAATTTTGAAACATATTCACGTTCGGCTTCTAATGCCTCTTTTTTCGTATGAAATGCTTTAGAAGTATATTTTTTTCTTTTTCCATCTAAAGATTGAGTCCAAGTATAAAATACCCATTTACGACCATCTTTAGTCCATTTATACTTTTCTAATTGTCTTGTAGCCATTTATTCAATCCTCCTTTGCTAACAAAACAATCACGCACTCCTAACTACCATTTTACCATCTTTTTGGGTGGTTGAGAATGTTAGGAGTGGTAATTGTCATAATTCGATTTCAAAATCATTTTTATTTTGTAGTTCTTCTAATACCTTTTTGTGTTCTTCAAAAGCCATAATATGATATTTAAGGCTTTTGAAATCATTATTTTGTTTATCTTCAATAATAGATTTTTCTAAAGATTCAATAATAAACTTTTCCTTATCAATATTTGTATTTTTATCAATAATAATTTCCATCATATTAACCAATCCTTTCTATCTTCCAATTTCAAAATCATCTTTATCATTTTCGTAGTTTTTATCATAATTGTAGTAGTCATAGTTGATAGCATCTGCTATATTTTCATAATCTTCTAAATTATCTTTAGGTTTATCTCTACCTAATACTTTATCTAATGCCTTACATACTTTTTTAAATAAATTTTTCCATTTATTGATTTCACGATCTAATTTAAATTTTAAAGTTTCAATATTGTTATTTAAAATATCTACTAATTCACTTAATCTTCCTATTTCTTGCTTTTGTTCTTTAATAGTAGTTTTTTGTTCTTTGATAATATCTTTTTGTTTAAGATACTCTTTATTTTCTTTGAAGATTTTATTTTCTTTAGAAAGTTTATCAATCTCAAAATCTTTATTTTTATTATCGGTATTTAAAACTACAACTTTCTTTTCTAATTGTTTTGTATAATCAACTATCTTTGAAATATCTTCATCTTTATAACCAATAATTTTTCTTTTTATAGGATTTAGTAGTTCTTCCTTATCGCTTTGTTTTTCGATATTTTTAAGCCCATTTTTAGAATTTTCTATAATCTTTAGGGTATTTTCCTTTTCTTCTTTTAATTCCTCTAATTCTGCCTTTAATTCTTCAATTTGATATTCTGCTTTAGTTTGATTTTCTTTATCTGAACCAATATCTCCACGATACAGATTAAAACCTTTTTCAGTAATGAATTTATTGAAGTCATCTTGTATTCTTTTATATGAAAATTGTCCACCACGTTGTTTCCAAAATTCATCATTATTTAAAAATAATCCTTTTTCAAATTTATATACAATCTTACCTTTATCATCACGAAGTAATTTATATTTAAAAGATTTTTCTCCTTTTTTATTTACATATTCTTCTTTAACAATATTTCCATTTTTATCTTTTTCGTATTGCTTTCTTTTTGTTTCATTAACAATAGGCATAAAATATGCTTGTAGGTGAGGAGTATCTTCATCATAATGAACTTGTGCTAAAACAATATTTTCCTTACCAACATAATTTTCTAGATATTCCATACAAGAATCAAAAAAATATGTTATTGAATTGGGAATATCTTCTTTTGATTTGATGTCAGGGACTAATACTGCTTGACCTTTTTTATTTCCTTTGTGATAAGTTCTACCACTATCAATAAATTTCATTCCAAGTGCTTGAAAAAATTCAGGACCACTTGTAAATGTTATTCCATTTAGAAAATTAGTTGATGGTTGGTTTTTATATTCTATATTTCTGTCTTTCAAAACTTTTTTTACTTCTTGATATAAATTTCTTTCTGACATTGATACATATTCAATATTAAATTGTGTTCTATCTTTATCGTAATTTCCTGTTCCTTTTCTTTCGTCCATTTCTTTACCGATATTAAATAAATCTTTCTTCTTATAGCCATTTGCTACTCTTACAACTTGATTGCCATCATGCATTTAATTCCTCCTTTGCTTGTACTTCTTTAGAGTATAGGTCTTTTTAGACCTATCTCACTAGGGCTAAAATCCCATACGTGAGATTAGGGAGACCCTAATAACCCCTTGCTTGTTTAATCGCAAATGCCTAAACTTACGTAAAGGCAAATGCTTATAAACAAGATTAAATGAGAATTACCTACTAGGTATTTCCCATTTAATTGAATTATCAAAATAGAGTAAATCTATTTTAATAATTGTAAAAATATTCACTATCGCCACTTTCATTTACTAAAGTAAACGGAAACGTGCCACGTTCATTTTTTACTAACTTTTTGAAAAAAGTTATCAAAAACTTTGATGAAAATTATTCATTTTCATCAATCGGTTCTTCATAATGTGCATGATAAAATCTGATTTTTGCATTTCTATCTTTTGTTATGAAGATACCTTCCTTTTCTAATAAAGATTTATTAGAATTTAATAATCTACCAAATTGTTTTGGTGTTAGCATTAAACCTGCTTTATTAACAATTTCACTTGCTGTAAAATCAAAATCATCTTTACCAACTACATACTTTATAAATAAAATTAGATTAGAATTTATTTCCTCATCTTGAATTGGATCAACAACATTAAATATTTGAGTCTGTGATTTTTTTAGTTGAATATCTAACTCTGAAAAATCTCTATTGATAATATTTAATCTTACTAAAGATTTATCGTTTTTATTTTCTATTAGTGTTAATTTACCATCAACAACAGCATCAAAAGCAGTGCTACCTAATATCTTTCCTTGCTTGTTTAAGTGATGAGTAAATAGAATAGTTATATTATATTTTTCACAAATACTTCGTAATTTTGGCAGTAGTTTTTGTCCTACATCTTGATAACTATTTATATCATAATCAATTCCTAAATTAGTATCTTTTAACATATCTATAATTACTAATTTACCATTTTTATATTTTGAAAATTCCATTAAATCAACTTCAAAATCAAAGATACTTACTTCGCCTTTACCATCTCTATCAATGACAAAGAAAGAATCTTTTGGAAAAGTTAAACCTAATGTTTTGATACGATCTTGTATTTGACCAAAGTCCGATTCTGTGCTAATATATAGTACAGGAGAGGGCATTGTATCATGCCCTAGAAATTGCGTACCATTTATTATAGAGTTAGAAAGTTGTAGGGAAAACATTGACTTTCCAACTTTAGCATTTGATACAAGGCAATATAATCCTTTAGACTTCATTATTCCATCAATAATGTTGTCTTTTTTTTCTCTTGTATCAATTTCTTCTATTGCTCTCATATTATTCACGACCTTTCTTTGTTCTTGATTCTAAATAATTGATGTTAATATCTAAATAATCTACAACTTCTTTCATAGGGATTAAATGGTTAGGAATTTTATAACCTTGTTTGGTTAACTTTGATTTAATTTCTCTTTTAATTCTTAAAGCAGAGTTTCTACCCAATTGTCCTAAAGCCATTAAATCTTCTAAATTGCACCATTGTTTAGAGATTAAATTTAATGTTTCTTCTGCGGTCATTTATCCACCTCACTTTCTTTTTTATTTTATAGATACAAATTCTTGCAATCTATCTATGGATGATTTTAGTATTACCAACAACTCCCTTTTAGGATGTATATATAGTTACTAACCATATATGTAACGAAGATTTTAGATTA
>CALXHD010000129.1 GCA_944388015.1 uncultured Clostridia bacterium
CTTGATGCTAGTCTGATATTATATCTCCATTTTTGTTTAAATCCTGCCATTATTTCTTCTTCTGTCTTACCCTTAATATCTAGTCTAAATACATATCTTGGTTGAATTTCATCCATAAAATCCTTTGCATCATCTTTTATATGATATCCTAAATTTGTTACTATATCCCTAAATGTTTGATCATCACTTTCTACGTCAGGTTCTACTCTAATCACTATTGCATTATATTTTTTTGCTAACTCTTTAGCTCCATCTGTTAGTTGTTTCATTACTGATATATCATGTATGTCACATACTGGTCCTCTTGGAGCATACATTATATTTCCAAATATAGGTATTTTACGTATCCATACACATAATGAACCTATTATATTTTTTTCTTCATCTTCTGCAAGTATTACTTCAGGTATCCAATTTGGCTTTTTTACTTCTGCCCATTCTAATGATTGTTGAAAATTACATCTTTCATTCGATTCTAAAAATTCTTTATATCTTTTTTTCGACTCGTCATCTGCTACAAGTTTCATCTTTTATTTTCTTCCTCCTATTTTATTATTTACAATATATTTGTATTTTACACCATATAGGATTTTTTTACAAGTAATTTTTGAAATATGCGTAAAAATTCTTTAAATATAATAACTGTTTTTATGACTGTGAACTAAACAAATCGGAAAGCCTCAAAATTTACAATTTTTCAATTTTTCTCTTTGGCTTTCCATTAATTTGTTCTGTGCCAAATTTATGAAATAAATTTGTGTGCAATGTGTTTTATCACTTTATTGAAAAGATGGAGATTCTTTAAAATAAGAACCTCCATCTTCTCAATATCATTATGGCTTTATTCTTTAAATTCAAAATTGTAATTGAAATAGACATAATCTATTACTTCACTGAAAACTTCCTCATCATGTTTATCTTTAACAATCAGATATATATTATCGTTTTCAGTGAGCTTAGCATAGAATTTGCATTCTTCCTTTTGAAGAATTTTATTCATCATATTAATAATATAACTTCCATCATCTGCTACTAAAAAATACACTTGTTTAAAATCTGTATAAGATAAGTGTTGTACTGTTATAATTTTCATTTCATCTTCAAGTTCTATTATGGAGTCATTGAAAATCATGAAATAAGAAACATTGAAAATTGCAAGTGTTCCTGTAATACCAAACGTCAACCAATAATTAACTGCTTGGTCTGGTTTTAAAATCAATCCAATTACAAGAACACAAATAAAATATACTGTACTTATTAGCCATGATGTTCTAATTCTAATTGCTTGTTCTGAGTCTAATTTCTTTTTGTTCCGCTTATTAGCCATAAAACTTTCTCCTTTAACTAAATATTGTATTGTTGCTACTGGTTACTATATGTCAACTCCTAAAAGGAGATAATAAAGATTATTAGTATTTCACTAAATTCTTTATAAATTATAGCATAAATCTATTTATAATTCTAGTATTTTTTAACCAAAAAAATCACTTTTTCTTAACGGTTTAAAGTTTTGTGCTGTCAAATTCTTATAATGTTGAAGTCAAGTTATATCAGGCATTATAGAGAGTTCGACAAAAACTCGTCTTGGTGCGGATGGGAAAGTTCAAAGTTCTTATCATAGCCTTTTAAAGCCTTTTCTTTAGTTTTATTCGAGCAGATTCCGAGCAAATAATAATTTATTTTATATCAATAAATAATTTCAAATAATTATAAATATTGTTTCTTTATTAACTTTATGAAAATTGACTTAGAAAATTAAATAAAAAAAGCTGAAATTGGTTAAAATTCAGGCTTTTGGTGCCAACGAAGTAGTTATCTACAACTTTTTGGCTCTCATAACGATTGATACAAATATCAATCAATTTATTAAAGTATATCATATTTTTTATAAATTGCAATAGAATTAGACAAAAATTCACTTTTTGAAAATAATTTATTTTTAAAAAAAAGTAACCTATATATATTAATTATATATAGGCTACTTATTTTGCTAAATCTTTTTTTCTTTTTTAGTTTTTCTTATTTTTTCTGATTTAGCTTTTTTAGTTCATTTACAAGGGCTACACTTTCTCTAATCTTATTCTTAATCAGTCTCCTGCATTTCGACTTACGGGACTTATGCTCTTATTTCAACAAGCTACTTTAAGAACGGTCATAAGTTAATAAGTTAGTGTGTATCATTGCCACATACTTTATTAAATTTTTTCAATTAATCAGTCTACTGTTTCACCAAATAGGATGGACTTATGCTATATTTCCAACTATTGTACTTTATAACGGTCATAATTGAATTTTAAAAGTATGGGCGCCCATACTTTTATTTTTTTATAATTTTATTTTTAAAAATAAAGTATGGTAGAACTTACCCTTTTTAAGTCACATTAGCGACTTAAACTATTTTTATTATAGCACTTTTATTAACTTTTGTCAAATTTGAATTTAGGTCGATTTTTTTTTAGATAATTATAATTAAAATATTATTTGCGTTTCAAGGTCTTCTTATTTTCCTTTTCTAATTGTTTTAAACTCTTTTTAGGTGTTGGTAAATCTTCTGGCATAGTTCCACCATTTTTAGCAATTACTTCTCTTATATTTTTTCCAATATTAAAATGTGTTTTATTGGCTTCTTTTTCAGTTTGTATATTATCTTTTTTTAATTTTTGTTCTGTTTGAGAAATTCTAAATAAATT
>CALXHD010000130.1:0-2500 GCA_944388015.1 uncultured Clostridia bacterium
AAAAAAAAAATAATAAAAAAAATAAAAAAAAAAAAAAAAAAATAAAAATAAAATAAAAAATAAAAATAAAATAAAAAATAAAGATAAAAAATTAAAAATAAAATTAAATAATAAAAATAAAAATTAAATAATAAAAATAAAAAATAAAATAAATAATAAAATTAAAAATTTAATAGACAAGATAAAATAAATATCTTGTCTATTAATCTATAAAGCCAATAATAATTTTAACTAAAACTAATATATCTAATATTTCAACCTAATATATATTGCTACATAAATAAGCCTAATACCACATATATTAATCATTCGTTCGACTATTAATACACCAAAAGTAACTATATTCATCCGAAGCAAGGGACTACTAATAACCACTAAATTAGATATAAGAATAATCTTAGCTCGAATATATTACATATCATTTAACCATATATAAAAATAATACAGCTTACAAACAAATAATATATTCTTCTCGCCGACACATAATAATATATAAAACACTATTATACATCTTTGTCTGAATAATAATGAACTAATAAAAATCCATTATTACTCTTGGCTCAACTATTATCAACCTTATAATAGTATTATATACAAAAATAAAAAAAATATACAACAAAATAAAAAATTTTTTATCTATAAAATCAAAAATAAGAAAAAAATTTTCTTTTATAATATAAAATTACTTATATCTAATAAAAAAAAATGTCGCTTAAAATAATAAAAAATAAATAAATTTTAAAAAAATTTGTGGAAAACATAAGTTAAAAATAGCATTAAAATGGAAAAAATGCAGTCAAATTATAATATAATGTCGAAAAAGGTCAAAAAAATTTTATTGACAAAGTAGAAAAAGCATTATAAAATATGAAAAATAGGAGTGATATAAATGAAAAAAAATAATGTACAAGATTGGATCCCAATAAAAGAAATATGTAATGATGGCATTATAAAATTGCGAAATAATAATTATATTAAATTAATAAAAGTTAATCCAATCAATTACAATTTAAAGTCAGACTTAGAAAAAAAATCAATACTTAATTCATATAAAATATTTTTAAAAACATGTAATTTTAATATCGAAATTTTAATCCAAAGTAAAAGAGAAGATTTAGAAAAACATATTAATAATATAAGAAAAAATACAAATATAAAAGAAAATAAATATTTAGAAAAACTAGCAAATGAATATATAAAATATATAAGTGAACTAAATATAACAAAAAAGTCGTCAACAAAAGAATATTATATAATAATATCAAAGAATAAAGAAAATAACATAATAGATGATATAATAAAAAATGAATTAAAAGAAAATTTTTTTAAAATCAAGGAATGTTTATCAAGATGTGGAAATCAAGTAAATGAAATTTCATCAAAAGATGAAATAATAAAAATATTATATTCTTTTTTTAATACAAGAAAAAATCTATATTAAATTTAATTCTAATTATTCCATAAAATAATAAATAAGGTAAAAAATAATAATTTAAAATAAAGGAATGAAAAAAATGAAAAAAAAGAAAAAATCAAATAGTATTATACAAGGAAGTATTGACATCAAAAATGAAATATATCCTTCCTATGTAAATCTACAAAATCCCAAATTTATAGAAGTAGATAATTTATATTATTCAGGATTAATAGCAGTAGATTATTATAGAGAACAAAATGATTTAATATTAAAAAATTTAATTGAAACAAATATAGATATGAATATCTCAATGTTTTATGAAAAGCAAGATACATATAAAATGATAAAAGAATTAACATACCATATAGGAAATGTAGGCGTAGAAATAAAGGAATCTAATGAAAATAGACAAGACATGGATATTGCAGCATTTACATATAATGACGCAAAATATATAAGAAGGGAGATGCAAATTAATAATGAAGATTTATATTTTTTATATTTATATATTATTATATATGATAAAGATTTTAAAAAATTAGAATATTTTTTAAATAAAATAGAAGGGATAACACAAAGTAAAGGAATAAAAACAAGAAGAGCAAATTTTAGACAAGAGGAAATTTATCTAGCAACATTGCCAATAATGGAAAACAGAGAAATTATTAAACAGGCATCAAGAAGAAATGTTTTAACATCAGGATTATTAGCAACATATCCATTTATATCATCAACAATTTTCGATGAAGACGGAATATTTATAGGAACAAATATTTATAATAATTCTTTAGTTTTCATAGACAGATATAATACACAAAAATATAAAAATGCAAATATTTGTATATTTGGAACAAGTGGAGCAGGTAAATCATTTTATACAAAATTACTAATATTAAGATACAAATTATTGGGTATAAAACAATATATAATCGATCCAGAAAGAGAGTATGTGAATTTATGTACAAAATTAGATGGAACATATATAAAATTAGGCCCAACATCAAAAACATATATTAATGTACTTGATATAAGAAAAGAGAGCATTGAAGATGGAGAGCAAGGATATTTGGCAACAAAGATTTC
>CALXHD010000130.1:7500-15632 GCA_944388015.1 uncultured Clostridia bacterium
ATCAGACTTAACTAAAGAAAAGAAAATAGAAGGAATATCAGAAGTAAGAGATGAATCTGATAGAAAAGAAAAGACAAGAGTGGTAATAGAATTAAAAAGAGATGCTAATGCACAAGTTGTATTAAATCAACTATATAAGCATACACAAATGCAAGATACTTTTGGTGTAATAATGCTAGCCCTAGTAAATGGAGAACCAAAAATACTAACATTAAGACAAATGCTAGACTGTTACATAGAACATAGAAAAGAAGTTATACTAAGAAGAACACAATTTGACCTAGATAAAGCATTAGCAAGAGCTCATATCTTAGAAGGATTAAAAATAGCATTAGATAATATAGATGAAGTTATAGAAATCATACGTTCATCATATGATGATGCTAAAGAA
This sequence comes from uncultured Clostridia bacterium, assembly GCA_944388015.1. Taxonomy (GTDB): domain Bacteria; phylum Bacillota; class Clostridia; order TANB77; family CAG-508; genus CAG-269. Next base: position 7,892 of record CALXHD010000130.1, read on the forward strand.
AGATTAATGGAAAGATTTGGATTATCAGACATCCAGGCACAATCTATTCTAGATATGAGATTAAAGACATTATCAGGATTACAAAGGGAAAAAATTGAAAACGAATATGAAGAAATAATGCAATTAATTGCACATTTAAGAGATATACTAGCAAGTGAAAAATTAGTTTTTGATATAATAAAAGAAGAATTAATAGAAATAAAAACAAAATTTGGAGATGATAGAAGAACTAAAGTTATTGCAGCAGAAGGAGAATTTGTAGTAGAAGACTTAATTAAAGAAGAACAAACTGTAATTGCACTAACACATTTTGGATACATAAAAAGAATGCCTATAGATACATATAAGAGTCAAAGACGTGGAGGAAAAGGAATTACAGGAATAGCAACTAGAGAAGAAGATTTTGTAAAACAAATATTTACAGCATCAACACATGATACAATATTATTCTTCTCAAATAAAGGAAAACTATACAAATTAAGAGGATATGAAGTACCAGAGGCAGGAAGAACAGCAAAAGGAACAGCAATTGTTAATTTACTAAGCCTAGATCCAGGAGAAAAAATTTCTGCAGTTATACCAATACAAAATTTTGCAGATGGAAAATATCTTTTAATGGGTACAAAAAATGGACTTATAAAGAAAACAGCACTAAAAGAATATGAGTCAAATAAAAGAACAGGATTACAAGGAATCACATTAAAAGATAATGATGAATTAATAGCAGTAAGACTAACAGATGGTGAAGATAATGTGGTATTAGTCACGAAAAACGGATTATGTATTACATTTGACGAAAAAGATGTAAGACCAATAGGCAGAACTGCACAAGGAGTTATAGGTATCAGAATAGAAGAAGATGATGAAGTAATAGGAATGGAATCTGTAATAAGAGGAGGAAAAGCAACACTACTTGCAATTACAGAAAATGGATTTGGAAAAAGGACCGAATTAGATGAATATAGAGTACAATTAAGAGGTGGAAAAGGTGTAGTAACATACAAAATTACACCAAAAACAGGAAAAATTGTAGGAGTAAGAATTGCAAATGACGAAGACGATGTAATGTTAATTACAGATACTGGCACAATAATTAGATTAAAAGTAAAAGATATAAGCGTACTAGGTAGGGCAACACAAGGAGTAACATTAATGCGAACATCAGATGGAGGAAAAGTAGTAAGTATAGAAACACTAACACCTGAAATGGAAGAACAATAATATAAAATCAAAACAAAAAGATTATTGAAAAATTTTATCAATAATCTTTTTATTATTGTATAGAAAAATCGAAGATTTTTGCTATACAATAAAGTTAAGTTTCCTTGGGCTGTGCATATTCGCGAAGCGAAATGCACATGTGGCGAAGCCATTTTCCTTATATATAAAAATCAACATTATGAATATATAAAGTTTTACATATTTAATAAAGTAAATCTAATTGACTTAAATAATAATTAATAAATATGCGTAATTAAGTTTAGTTTTTGTATAATTAAATAATTTTTTATATAGATTTTTTTAAACGTAAGTCATCACCAAAAAAATAGTAAATATCGTAATATCCAGCTATTCTTGAACCTATACGGTCTTGATAATTATTAAAAATATCTTTTATACTTAAATTAGTAGAAATAATAGTCTTTGTAATTTTATTATTTAAATTTAAAATACGAGTATTAATAATTGTGAAAAGTTCACTAAGTTTCATAGAATTCATTGTCTCTGTACCGAGATCATCAATTATTAATAAATCAGTATCTAAAACAGACTTTACTAAATTATCTCCTGAATTTTCAGATTTTCCAAGTTTAAAATCTATTACGCTTTCAAGCAATACAGGAGCTGTTTGATATAAAACGGTTTTTCCTTTTTTTAGTAATTCACAGGCAATACAATTCGACATAAAAGTTTTACCGTAAACCTGTTTCCCCAGTAAATAATAAATTTTTATAATTTGGATTATCAAAATTATTAACAAATTCTATACATTTATTTTTTATATTTAAAATATTTTTTCTAGGTGATATATTAAATTTATATTTGGACAAATCAACTTCATCTGAAAAAATAAACTCATTAAATTTTTCAAAATTTTCTTTTTCCAAATTATACATATTAGATTTATTAAAAGAAATATTAAAAATCTTTTGCTTTAAACATGAACACATAATTGTATGAAAATTTTTATCTAAAATATAACCAGTATCATTACAAAGTTTACAAGAATAACTAGGTTTAAAAAAATCTTCAGAATAGTTATTAGCTATTAAAATATTTCTTTTTTCTAATTTTAATTTATCAATTTTATCATTTAAATTTTTAACATATTCTTCTCTTAAAGAAGGATTAAGCAGAATAGACTTAGTAGCTTTTATGCCTAATGAATTTAACTCATTATCAATTTCCAATAATCTAGGAAACAAATTATAAATTTTTTCTTTACGCATTTCCAAATCTTGTTCTGCATTTAATCTTTTTTGCTCATACTCTCTAAGTAAAGAATTTAAAATATCACTTGCCATTAATATCTCCTTCTTGAATACCAACATTTGCATATAAGAAATCTAAATTATCATATTCACGTTGCTTATAATTAGCCTTAGAAACTTTAGACCTTAAGTCCTTAACATCCTTTTTTTGCTTTTTACGTTGCTCTAAGAAAGCCTCCACTTCAGCAACAGTTTTTAAATTTCTATCATGCCAATCAGTAATTATATTATTAATATATTCAAAAGTTGGGTTTTGTTTTAAAGTTGTCCTTTTCAAAGCAATTTCTATAATATTCATATCATAACCAAAATCCAAAACCCAATTTTCGATATATGCTTCTTCATATTGAGTTAAAGAATGTTTACCAAGTTTTTTTGCAATATCACGCTTAATAATATGCAATTTTTCTCTTTTTTGATCATATAAATCCAAATCATTCCATGTATGAATTTGATTTGCACCCCAAGCTTCTGCAACAGTTTGAATATAATTTTTATGAAGAGCAGAACGATTGTAACAATAACCAAAAAGAGCAATCATAACTTGTTCATCAAAATTATATTTTTTAAACCATAAATCAATATCATTATACCATGAAGGACTCATAATACCCTGAAAATACATATTATTTATATATTCAATAGCCTTTGCACGAGCCTTGTTTTTAGCCGTCTGTTCTATAGTTTCTTTAGAAGGTGTTAAATTAGGTTTATACAATTGATTAAGCATAGATTCTTGTAAATCAACAATAATAAAACCATTTGACTTTTTTACAATTAAATTATTCTCTTCCAAAAATTTCACACCATCAGTTATGGATTTCACAGGTAAATTTAATTTTTTAGACAAATCATTAACTTTAATATCTTTATTATATTTTGATAAAAAAACCAAATAAAAATAAATTTTTAAATAATCACCTGGAATTTCAGATAAATAATCAGCAAAAAAAACATCAGGTACAACAGTTTCAGAAAACAATAATGATTTTTCTTTTTGTTCTAACTTCATATTGAATCCCCCATTCAAAAGATATAATTAAATCGTGATTAGATTATATCTTTTTTATAAAAAAAATTCAATATAAAAAATAAAGAAAATTTTTAGATTAAATATTGAAATTTTATAAAATCTCTAATTTACCTCATTTTGGTGTGTTTTTAAAATATAAAAATAATTTTTGTTTTAAAAGAAAAGATAATATATATTGAAAAACATATACAAAACTCTCACCATTAAAACCAGAAATACTTATTAATAAAAAAGGAAAACAAAATAAAATAAACAAAAAAATTCTAAGTGTAAGATTATTAAAAAATAAATTAATAAAAATAAAAACAATTCCACACCAAATAAAATTAATAAAAATTGTACTATAATCCAAAACACCAAATAATTTATTCTTAAAATCATAATTCTTAGGAAAAATAAATTTCAAATAAAAACCCCCAATCACTTAGTAAAATTAACAAAACTATTAACACTTTGTGAAATATTTGTGGAAACACCACCAATAAATTCCCTAACAAATGAATTAGCCCTAATTAAAGCATATATTCCACCAATATAAGCAAATTTAGTAAATAAATCATTAGAATTATAATCCATAGAAAATAAAATTAATAAAACAATTGCAACAATAATCTGAATAAATAATAAAGAAAATAAATTCCTAGACCATGACTTAAAAAACCAAGAAAGTTGATTAAAAGAGGCAGATAAAATTGCAAAAGGTGAAATCAATATAAATATTTTAATCATAATATATCTTAATGAATAGGAAAACACTAATCCAAGTAATGACATAGATAAAGTTGCTTTTAACAAACCATCCAAAGAAAAAATATTTAACGAATTTCCAGTAATAGAAATACTATTATTGATATTATTAATTAATTCTGAAAAACAAATTGACTTATTAAACAAATGGTCACCTAAATCTATAATAGCTAAAGTAATATAAGAATTAAGATCTAAAACTTGCTCTAAAATAAAATAAGAAAAATTCATACAAATACCATAAATAATTAATTTAAAAATAAAAGAATAAGGTTTTTCAATCTGACTATATGTAAAATGAGACAAAAGATATTTTAAAGCAAAATAAATAAGAATACCTAAAAATAGAGAATTGGCGATTAACAAAATCCCATTTGTTGTTGAAGTGCCAAATATTTTTTCAAAATAATCATCGCGCAAAATACTAGAATTTATAAAAGTCATATTATCTAATACATTATATAAATTATTATCAATAGAACCAATCAAATTTTCAAAAATAGAATTTATAGTATTAATAATAATTTCTGTAATTTGAGATTGTTCCAAAATAAACTCCTTTCTTAAAATAGATTATCCAACCAAAGATTTTATAGCAGAAAGTATTAAATCAATAGCAAGAATAAAAGCATATGAAAAAAGAGAACCTTTAATTAATTTTTTTCCTGTTCTTATACGTTCATCATCACCAAAACTAAATTTTTTCATAAATACACCAGTACCAACAGCCACCGCAGCAGCAGGAGTAGCAATTTTTAATAACCAACTTTCAATTTTCTCAAAAGCAGAATTAATTTTGCTAATAAGCTGTGGATCACCTAAAGCATATACATCTGAAAAATAAAAAATAAAAATTATCATCAGTACAAAAGTAAAAATAAATTTATAAATATTTAAATAACTTGTTTTCATATATAACCTCCTAAATAATTAATTTAAAAAATAAGGTAACATTTGTATTTTTTTAGGCTTGTAAATAACATTACCATCTGATAAAAAAACCAAAGCAGAAAAAGTTTCTAAGTTTTGCGTAAAAAAATTAGTATCAAAAATAAAATCACTTTGCATAAAAGTGCTAAATGTCTCAGAAATATTTGAATTCTCAGAATTTAAAGAATTTGTAATATAACTAAATTTAGTTTCTTTAGCACTCTCAGAAAAACTCTTTGAAAACTTCTCCTTATCCTCTTTCCCTAATTGTTTTTGGGCTTCTTCAATAGTAAAAATATCATCTGTACGAAACCAAATCTTATTAACTAGATTTTGAATAATAACTTTAACACTAGCATCATCTTTTAAAACACTTTTTAAAGAAGAATAACTCTGAGTAGAAACAATATTTATACATTTAGCCTCTCTACTCATCGAAAAAAAATCCCCATCAGTTTTAGTACAGAATTTATCATACTCATCACAAATAAAAATTGTTTTTCTAGTAAATCCATTTGCCAAAAAAGACATAACTTCAGTCTGAAAATCCAATTTTAAATAAGTGGCAATTATTTTTGAAAGCAAAGAATATTCAGAAACATTGATATTTAAGACAACAATTTTACCATTTAAAATAGCATCCTCAAAACCATGAAAATTAAGAGAATTCTTTTCAGGACAAAAAGTAGAATATACATCAAAATCAGATATGAAAGTATTTGTAATACGAGTAATTTCAGAAATAAGAATATTTTTAGTACGTGAATCTAATTTATTAAATTCCTTTTGAAAAAAATTTAAACTTGAATTTAACTCATAAATTTGATTATTAGAAAGTTTATTAGAAATAAATAAATTGCGAAGAAAGGAAATCTTCTCTAAATAATAATCAGGTTCAGTAACCAATTTATGAAGCTCTAAAAAGGTAACATAGCCATTATTATACAATCTACACAATTTGATACACTCAGTTAAAACCTGTTCAGCTTTATCAAGCCAATAACTCTCAGAATTATTTTCAGAAAACAAAGTAAGAATAGTCTTTAAACGATTAGCCAAAATTTGAGGCTTTAAATTTGGTTTATGTAAGGGATTATAATATACATTATTTTTTAAAGAAATAACAATTATATCATCTTGTAAGTTATATTTTTTTGAACAATCGCAAACATATTTATAAAAATTACCTTTCACATCCAAAATAAGCATACCTATTTTTTTATTTAGAGAATTATATTTTAAAAATTGATTAACAAAAGGATAAATAGCAGAAGATGTTTTTCCAGAACCGATAGTACCAGTAACCAAAAAGTTTTGATATAAACCAGTCTCAGGTAAATAAACCTTATTACCAGAAAAATCTTTACCAATCAAAAGTGAAAAACCTTTATTTGTGATACTTACATTAGAATTATCTTCAGCTCTAAAAAACTTTCCTCTTAAACTACTAATAAAAAATTGGATTCTAGTAAAAAAACGTTTATATAAAAATCGACAAAAAATAAAATCAGTAAAAATAAAAGTGAAAATATATAATTTCTTAATAAGAAACCACAACTTTGGATTAGAAGAACATATATCAAAAGGACTAAAGCCGTAAGTTATAATTATCTCATTAGCTGAATATATAGGACTAAAAAAGATATATCCCAAATAAATAAATAGTAAAAAAAAGCAAACACAAACAAATAAAGAAAATTTATGCTTAAAAATCAAAAGCACCTCCAATTTTAATTTTTGGGAATTCATGAATCAAATTTCTTTTTAAGAGCAAGTTTAGAACCTTGTTTATTATGAAAAATTTTGATATCAAAAAAAATATAAAATGAATATAAAGTAATAAAAAGATTAATAATAAAAGAAATAAAAAATAAATTAATTAAAAATTGCATAACCACTCCTTATAATATATAGAGCAATGAATTGAACATATAATACTACATTTTTTAAATTTTGTCTATACTTTTTTGAAAAATTATGGTAAAATATTTATATAGTTATTACAGTTCAGTAATTATTGAGAGCTACTAATTGCAATAATATTATTGTATAAATATAAAATTCTACTGAACTATAAACATGTAGTTATAATATTATAGCATTTATAATAATCATAACAATAAATATCAAGAGATTACGTGAAAGGAGGATAAAAATGGAATTTAATAAAGACACAAAAATAGGAGAATTACTAGAAAAAGCACCTGAAAAAGCTGAGATTCTAATAGAATCAGGAATGCACTGTATAGGATGTCCAGCTTCACAAATGGAAACATTAGAAGAAGCATGTCAAGTACATGGAATGGATGTTGAAGAAATACTAGAAAAACTAAATAAATAATAAAAAATTATTTATAATAATATTAATAAAATAACAGAAAACAAAAAATTACAAAAAAATTTAAAAAAACTATTGACAAGTGCTCAAAAATATATTAAAATATAGAAGCGTTCTAAGTAATGCATATGGGCTATTAGCTCAGGTGGTAGAGCACTTGACTTTTAATCAAGTTGTCCCGCGTTCGAGTCGCGGATAGCT
>CALXHD010000131.1 GCA_944388015.1 uncultured Clostridia bacterium
TTTTTTTTTTTTTTTTTTTTATTTTTATTTTTTATTTTTTATTTTTATTTTTTATTTTTTATTTTTATTTTTTATTTTTTATTTTTATTTTTATTTTTTATTTTTTATTTTTATTTTTTATTTTTAAAAAAATAAGAAACTAAATTACATAGTTCCTTATTTTATTTAAATTATATATCAAGATTTTTTACGTATTTTGCATTTTGTTCTATAAATTCTCTTCTTGGTTCAACTTCGTCCCCCATTAGTAAATTAAATGTTTGGTCTGCTTTAATTGCATCATCCATTGTTACTTTTATTAATATTCTTGTATCTGGATTCATTGTTGTCTCCCATAATTGTTCAGGGTTCATTTCTCCTAGACCTTTATAACGTTGCATTCCCAATGTTGATCTGTCTACTCCCTCTTTTTCTAATCTTTCTAAAGTATTCGCTAAATCTTCGTCTGTATAACAATAAATATCTTCCATTCCTTTTTTTGAAAGTTTATATAATGGTGGTTGTGCTAAATATACATTTCCATTTTCTATAAGTGGTCTCATGTATCTAAAGAAAAATGTTAATAATAAAGTTCTAATATGTGCACCATCAACATCTGCATCTGCCATTATAATTACTTTACCATATCTAATCTTTGTAATATCAAAGTCCGCACCAATTCCAGCTCCAATTGCAATAATTACTGGATTTAATTTATCATTTCCATATATTTTATCTGCTCTAGCTTTTTCTACATTTAGCATTTTTCCCCAAAGTGGTAAAATTGCTTGAAATTTTCTGTCTCTTCCTTGTTTTGCACTTCCTCCAGCAGAGTCACCTTCTACTATATATACTTCACATTCATCTGCAATTTTACTACTGCAATCTGCCAATTTTCCTGGTAATGTTGATGTTTCTAAATTACTTTTTTTCCTTACAAGTTCTCTTGCTTTTCTTGCAGCCTCTCTTGCTCTTGATGCGCTTACACATTTTTCTAATATTGCTTTTGCTATTTGTGGATTCTCTTCTAAAAATGTTGATAAAGTTTCATTTACTATACTTAATACAACCCCTGTAACTTCACTGTTTCCTAATTTTGTTTTTGTTTGCCCTTCAAATTGAGGTTCTTTAACTTTAACTGAAATTACTGCTGTTATACCTTCTCTTATATCTTCACCTTGTAGATTCGAATCTTTTTCTTTTAATATATTATGACTTCTAGCATAATCATTAAATACTTTTGTCAATGCTCTTTTAAATCCTTCTAAGTGGGTTCCCCCTTCAACTGTATTTATATTATTTACAAATGTATATATATTTTCTGAATAGTTTGTTGTATACTGTATTGCAATTTCTACAGGAACTTCTCCTTGCTTTTCTATATATATTGGATTTGGATGAATTTTTTCTTTGTTTTTATTTAGATACTCTACAAAAGATATTAAACCTCCTTGATAACAAAATTCTGCTTTTTTTGGTGTCTCTCCTCTTTGGTCTTCAATTGTTATTTTTAATCCTTTTGTTAAAAATGCAATTTCCCTAAATCTTTTTTCTAATACTTCATATTCATATTCTAAGCTTTCAAAAATACTATCATCCGCTAAAAATCTTACTTTTGTTCCAGTTTTATTTGATTCTCCTATTTTCTCTAATTTTTGAACTGTTTTCCCTTTTTCAAATTTCATAAAGTATATTCCACCATCTCTTGCAATTGTTACTTCAGTCCAATTAGAAAGTGCATTAACTACTGATGCTCCAACTCCATGTAACCCTCCTGAAACTTTGTATCCACTATCTCCTCCAAATTTTCCACCTGCGTGAAGTACTGTGTATACTGTCTCTGCAGTAGATATATGTGTTTTGGGATGTATTTCAACTGGTATGCCTCTTCCATTATCTGTTACACAAATTATATTACCTTCTTCTATAACTATATTTATTTCTGTACAATATCCAGCTAATGCTTCATCAACACCATTATCCACAATCTCGTAAACCATATGGTGTAAACCTCTAACTGATGTACTACCTATATACATACCTGGTCTTTTCCTTACGGCTTCTAATCCTTCTAATACTTGTATTTGTTCCGCACCATATTTGTGTTCATATTTTTCCATTTATTTTCCTCCTCTTGAATTTATAATTTTAAATCGTTAATTATTTTTCCTTCTTGTACATTATATTCTAAATAATCTAAATTTTCAAGTGTTAATTTATCTGTACAAGTTATTATTACTTGTGTATTATTTATATTTCTTAATAAATTACTTCTTCTTAAACTATCTAGTTCTGACATAAAATCATCTAATAATAATATTGGGTATTCTCCTATTTCATCAAAAATTATATTTAGTTCTGACAGTTTCAAAGATAAAATTGCAGTTCTTTGTTGTCCTTGTGAACCATATGTACTTAATTCTTTTCCATTTATATATATGATAAAATCATCTCTGTGAATTCCTTTTGTTGTATATCCTTTTATTATATCTAATTTCCTTTTTTGCTTTAATAATTCTAAATATTTTTCTTTATTTTCACAATTAGATATATATTCAATTTCTATTTCTTCTTTTCCTTGTGTAATTTCATAGTGTATCTTTTTTATTTTGTTTATTATTTTTTCTATAAATTCTTTTCTATACATATATATTTTTGATGCATATTCTGATATTTTTTCGTCCCAAATTTCTAATAAATTTTCATCTTTATTTAATTCTTTTATTTGTTTTAAATAATTATTTCTTTGTTCAATAGTTTTTAAGTACATAGATAGAATATGTATATAGTTTGGTTTTAATTGACTTATCATGATATCTAAAAATCTTCTTCTGTTTTGTGGACTACCTTTTATAATTTCTATATCATCTGGTGTAAATATTACAATATTTATTTTTCCTAATAATTCACTTAATTTTTTTATTTTAATATTATTTATATAGATATTTTTTTTGTTTGATAATTCTATTTTTATTTTTCCATCTCTATCTATCTTTTGAAACTCTATTTCAACAATCGATTTTTCTTTTCCTATTTTTATTAGTTCTTTATCTTTGTTAGTTCTAAAAGATTTTCCCATACTGCACAAAAAAATTGATTCTATTATATTAGTTTTTCCTTGTGCATTTTGTCCATAAAAAATATTTATATTTTTTCCTAAACTAATATTTAATTCATTATAGTTTCTATAATTATTTAATTTAATATTTTTAATCCACATTTTATCACCGCTTTTATTTTTATATGTTATACACTATATCATTTTTTATATATATTTTCTATAGTTTTAATTCAAATTTTTTATTTTTTCATTTTTATTTATTATTTTCATTTCTTTTTCCACAGTTTTTTGCCTCTTGTTTTTACTTTTTTTATTTTTTTCTTTATTTTCTTTTTTTTTTTATTTTATTTTTTATTTTATTATTTTTTATTTATTTTTTTTTTTTTCTTTTTTT
>CALXHD010000132.1 GCA_944388015.1 uncultured Clostridia bacterium
GTTTGCTTTCAAGATCAGCTATCGCGCTTCAAAATCGCTTTTTATCAAACGTTTGATGATTATGCTTGCGGAGTCACTGATCCCGATTGGTATAACCGTGCTTTTTGCAAGGATGATCGATGCCGTATATCTTGGAATCCAACAGAAAGATAGCAGCATTCTGTTTGCAAATACGCTGCATGCGAGTTCGCCGTTTGCAACTGCCATTGTATATTTGATCTGCTATATCTTGCTGCAGATTGCTTCGATTGCGCTGGGCCGAATCAAGTACAATGCCATACTGAAAATCAAGGCTGAGGTGAATCGGTATATCAACGGTGAAATCAGCGATAAAATGATGCATGAGGAGCTCGAAGCATTCGACAGACCGGACACGTATGATACGTTGAGCCTAATCTTAAGCGGCCGGCAAAGCATTGAAAAAAGCACATGGCAATGCTTTTCCATTTTGCAGGGGCTTATTACGGTCATCACGTCCGCTGTGCTGCTCTCAGCCTTAAGCCCGCTTATGAGCCTGTTCGTAATTGGAACATGTATTCCGTATTTTCTGAATCAATTGCGCTTTACGCGCGATCAGTACAACTTCGCGGTTGCAAACGCAAAACCCATACGCAGGGCAAACTATATTCAAAACGTGCTTACAGCAAAAGAACATGCGCAGGATGTCCGGCAGTACCAATCGTTTTCCGAGACGCTGCTGCAGCAGTTCCGCAGCATCAAGCAAGCGTTGTTCGATGAGAAAAAGTCAGTCCTAAAGCGGAACCATTTGCGCAACCTCGTGTTATCCAACGCTTATCTGACGTCTGTCATCGCAGCGTTTGTTTTAAGCATTCGGGCAGTCGTGCGGGGTTTTGCTGAGATTGGCGGGGTATTCTATTATACGTCTTTGTGCGAAACGATCGCCGCGCATGTAAAAAGCGTTTTTCAAGAATATTCCGAGATCAGCCAAAGCATCGAAGTGATCGAGCGCTATCGGGCGTTTATGAATACGAAAATTGCAAATCCGGAACCGGATGGCACGCGGGATTTGCCGGGTGCGTTCACGGTGGAATTTGTTGATGTGGGTTTTCGGTATCCGAATTGCAGCGAATGGATTTTGCGCAAGTTCAATCTGCGTTTCAGCAGCCGGGATAAAATCGCATTGGTGGGTTTAAACGGCTGCGGAAAAAGCACGCTCATAAAGCTGTTATTGCGGTTATATCCTGTGCAGGAAGGGCAAATCCTGCTCGATGGGATCCCAATCGGCGCATACAGGCGGCAAAGCCTCAATAAGGCATTTGGCGTAATGTTCCAGGATTATAACCTATATCATATGAGCATTTCCGAAAACATAACGTTGGAAGATAGCACTGCGCAGGACGCTGACCGGCTGGATACGGCATGCGCTTTTTCGGGAATTCGGGAGCTGATTGCATCTTTCCCCAATGGGTATGCCCAGCAGGTATCAAAAGAATTTGATTCAGATGGCGCAGAGCTTTCCAAAGGGCAGCAACAGCGCATTGCGCTCTCGCGCGCCTGTTACGCTGGCGGCAGCATGCTGATCTTTGATGAACCTTCTGCATCCATCGATATAGAAACGGAAAAAAAGCTATTCTGCATGATCGCGCAGCTCTGCGTTGATAAAGGATTGATCCTTGTATCGCACCGGCTGTCAAACATCTTGATCGCAGACCGGATCGTTTATATTGAAAACGGCATTGTGAGCGAAATGGGAAGCCACAAAGAACTCATGGCGCTGGGCGGGAAATACGCTGAGCTTTATCGTATACAGTTTGAACTATATGAAACGGACGGCGATACAATCCCGGAAGGCAATCAAGCGTGAAGAGGATTTCCCATCGTATTGCAACGCATTTCCAATTGAAACATGATATGGCCAAACAATGCCTTTCAAGTTGCATTTCCGGCATCGAAACACATCTTTTCGGTTTCTCACTTCAAGGTGTTTACCCCAATCATAGGGTATTTATAGCCCGGCCCTCCATTAATGTGCGCACAAGCTCAATGGTGCGCTTTGCATAAGGGGGCAGTATTTTTCCCATTAGGTTTACTGCGCAGAATTCGATGCGGTTTTCCCTGTTCCCTGCGGAAAACAGGCGCAGAGGCCTGGAAAGCCCTACAAAGCTTTGATAACTGTTTGCACAAAAACCTACCCCCTGCCCCCGGGAAACCAGCTCCATGATCGTTTCGATCTTATCAAATGTCATAACCCGCCGGGGCGCCACATGCGTGGATTCGAGAACTTGGTCAATGAACGCGCGCAAGCTGCCACCATGGCGGCTTAGGAAAAACTGTTCATCTTCAAATAGTTTGAGGCTCACCCAAGGGTATGAGCCGCCATTCTGCGCAGGCAGGTTTGCGGTAAGAGGATGGTCGATGCTGGTCATGAACAGCACGGAATCCTGATAAAGCGGATGGTATTCAAACTCCGGCCTTTTGGATGGGCAGTTGCAGAAAAAAAGATCGATGCTGTTGTCTGCCAACATCCCTTCCAGCTTGGAAAGCGTTTCTTCCTCAAAGCTCAGCTCCACCCTGGGGTATTCTTCGGCAAGCTGCTCTAAAAGCGATGGAATCAGCCGGGAAGAGCGGAAATACTGAAATCCCATGCGCAGCCTTCCCCCTGCGTTTTCGGAAATATTGGCAAGCTCTGCATCAAACTCATCCTTCAAGTTCAACATGGCCTGCGCCTTGGCAACATAAAGCTCACCAGCATATGTTAAACGAAACTGTTTGCCTATGCGGTCAAAAAGCTGCACGTTGAGCGAGCGTTCCAGATTGCTGAGAAAAAGGCTGAGATTGGGCTGTGATGTGCGAAGTATCTTCGCCGCAGCGGTAAGACTGCCGGTTTTTGCGATGGTGCAAACATATTGCTGTTCGCGTAGCGTCATAGAATATCGCTCCATAATAACTTATAATAAAATTGATTTATGATTTAAAAACAATATATTTAATAAATTAACTATAGGTTATTTTATTGCGTTTCGTCAAGTATCTGCAAAAAAATTTATCATGTTCTGTACAATCCATGAAGCTTATACCGGGCGAATTATGCCGCTGCATAGTGAATTTCTGGAAATAAATTGCGCTGAAAATGCCTAAATTCCTGGAATAATGACAAATTATTTAAAAAATAAATTATAAAAATTAAAAAGTTGTATTTTACAAATTATTGTATCCATTGTATACTTACCGCAAACTCACAAATCTAAAAAGGAGAAACAGCATGAAAAAGTATCTGGCAATGCTTCTTGTCCTCGCGATGGCGCTTTCGCTTTTCGCTGCATGCACCCCTGGTAATGCGGATCCTACCGCAGATCCAGCTGCGGATCCCACAGCAAGCCCGGAGGGAACTCCCGTTGCCAACACAGAACTGACCCCTACCGAAGATGAAACCATTTCCGATAAGGACACCATCAACATCGCTGTAGACCGTGAACCGGCAACGCTCAACCCTGGCGGCGTAATGAGCAATGTTTCCGAAATCGTGATGATGAACACGATGGATACGCTGCTGAAATTCGATGAAAGCGCTACCCCGCAGCCGAACCTTGCAACGGAATGGGAAGCGATCGATGAGCTGACATGGCAGTTCAAGCTCCGCGAGGATGTATACTTCACCAATGGCGAGCATTTCACTGCTGAAGATGTTGTTTATTCCATCAACCGCCTGGCCAATACGACAACCGGCCCCAGCGCGCTCACGCATATTGACCTAAGCGGTGTTGTAGCGGTGGATGAATACACCGTGAACATTAAGACCACGGAACCCTATGCTTTCCT
>CALXHD010000133.1 GCA_944388015.1 uncultured Clostridia bacterium
GAAACTAAAATGGGAAAAATAATAGGAATTGACTTAGGAACAACAAATTCATGTGTAGCAGTTATGGAAGGAGGAGAGCCAGTCGTAATACCAAATGCTGAGGGTAACAGAACAACACCATCAGTAGTAGCTTTTTCAAAAAATGGAGAAAGATTAGTAGGACAAATAGCAAAACGTCAGGCAGTTACAAATCCTGAAAATACTGTTATATCAATAAAAAGAAAGATGGGAACAGCAGAAAAAGTAAAAATTGAAGGAGACAATTTCACACCTCAAGAAATATCAGCAATGATTTTACAAAAATTAAAATCAGATGCAGAAAATTATTTAGGACAAAAAGTAACACAAGCTGTTATAACTGTTCCAGCATATTTTAATGATAGCCAAAGACAAGCAACAAAAGATGCAGGTAAAATAGCAGGACTAGAAGTTTTAAGAATTATAAATGAACCAACAGCAGCAGCTTTAGCATATGGAATGGATAAAGAGCAAGATCAAAAAATCTTAATATATGACTTAGGTGGAGGTACATTTGATGTATCAATACTAGATATTGGTGATGGAGTATTTGAAGTTTTAGCAACAAGTGGAAATACACATTTAGGTGGAGATGACTTTGATAACTGTATAATAGATTATTTAGCATCAGAATTTAAAAAATCAAATGGAATTGACTTAAAAACAGATAAAATGGCAATGCAAAGATTAAAAGAAGCAGCAGAAAAAGCAAAAATAGAATTATCAGGAGTACAACAAACACAAATCAATTTACCATTTATCACAGCAGATAGCACAGGGCCAAAACACTTAGATATAACATTAACAAGAGCAAAATTTGAAGAGTTAATTCATGACTTAGTAGAAGGAACAGCAGGACCTGTAAATCAAGCATTAAAAGATGCAGGATTATCAGCAAGTGACATTCATAAAGTATTATTAGTTGGTGGTTCAACAAGAGTCCCAGCAGTACAAGAAATGGTTAAAAAAATAACAGGAAAAGAACCTGATAAAGGAATAAATCCTGATGAATGTGTTGCAATAGGTGCTGCAATACAAGGTGGAGTATTATCTGGAGATGTAAAAGACTTAGTATTATTAGATGTAACACCATTATCATTAGGTATTGAAACATATGGTGGAGTATTTACAAAATTAATTGATAGAAACACAACAATACCAACTAAAAAATCACAAATATTCTCTACAGCAGCAGATGGTCAAACATCAGTAGAAGTACACGTTTTACAAGGTGAAAGGGAAATGGCTGCATATAACAAAACATTAGGAAGATTCCAATTAACAGGAATTCCAGCAGCACCAAGAGGAGTACCACAAATAGAAGTAACATTTGATATTGATGCAAATGGTATAGTACATGTATCAGCTAAAGATATGGCAACAGGAAATGAACAAAATGTATCAATTACTGCATCAACAAACCTAACAGAAGAAGATATTGACAAAGCAGTAAAAGATGCAGAAGCACATGCAGCAGAAGACAAAAAGAAAAAAGAAGAAATTGAAGTTAAAAATAATGCAGAAAGTTTAATATATAATAGTGAAAAGACATTATCAGATTTAGGAGATAAAATCAGTGGTGAAGAAAAATCAAAAGTAGAGACAGAAATTGAAAATACTAAAAAGGCATTAGAGACAAATGATACAGAAAAAATAAAAGAAGCTACAGAAAAATTAACAAAAGTATTTTATGATATGTCAGAACAATTATATAAAAATGCAAATCCAAATGGTGCTCAAGGAGCAAACCCAAATGAAGCACAAACTGGAACAGATACAAGCTCAAATGAAAATGGAACAGATGGAAATGTATATGATGCAGATTATAAAGTAGAAGATGACAATAAATAAGAGGGGAGAAAATCCCCTTTTAAATTTATAAAGAGGAGAAGACAATAATGGCTAGTAAAAGGGATTATTATGAAGTTTTAGGAGTTAATAAAAATGCCACAGAGGATGAACTAAAAAAAGCATATAGAAAATTAGCAAAAAAATATCATCCAGATGCAAACCCAAATAACAAAGCAGAAGCAGAAGCAAAATTTAAAGAAGTAAATGAAGCTTATGAAACTCTTTCTGACCCACAAAAAAGAAGAATGTATGATCAGTTTGGACCTGATGGACCACAAGGCTTTAATGGAGCAGGAGGTCCTTTCGGCGGAGGAAATGGATATTATTCTTATACATCTTCAGGATTTGATGGCTTTGGAGACTTTGGAGATTTAGGAGATATATTTTCTTCATTTTTTGGAGGAGGATTTGGAGGAAAAACTAATAGAAAACAAAGTGGACCAAGAAAAGGTGCAGATTTAAATTTACATCTTGATATAACATTTGAAGAATCATTTTTAGGAGTAGAAAAAGAAATAGTAATAACTAGAAATGAAACTTGTAGTACATGTCATGGAACAGGAGCTAAGCCAGGAACAAATCCTATGAAATGTCCTAATTGTAAAGGAACAGGACAAATAAAACAAGTGCAAAACACTATACTTGGTCAAGTGCAAACAACAAGAACATGTCCAGAATGCCATGGAACAGGAGAAATAATAAAAGAACCATGCGAAAATTGTAGAGGAAAAGGAACAGTAAGAAAACAACCTAAAATTAGAGTACGTATACCAGCAGGAATAGATAATGATCAAACTGTAGTTTTAAGAGGAGAAGGAGATCCAGGAGAAAAAGGCGGACCAAATGGAGACTTATATATTACTGTTAGAATAAAAAGACATAGTATATTTACAAGAAAAGGAAATAATGTATTATGTGATATTCCAATAACTATAACACAGGCAACACTCGGAGGAGAACTAGAGATTCCAATGGTAGATGGAACAAAAGAAAGATACAAAATACCAGAAGGAACTCAAACAGGCACTAAATTTACAATTAGGAATAAGGGATTTAAAAGTGTAAATTCCTCATCTGTAGGAGATTTTGTATTTACAGTTGTAGTTCAAACACCAAAAAAATTAAGTAAAGAACAAAGAGAATTGTTAGTTGAACTAGCAAAAACAATGAATGAACAACCACCTGTAAAGAAAAGAGGATTTTTTGGATAAGAAAGGCGTGCATAACGAAATCAGAGATTTCTATGCACATAAGAAAAGTGGCTTTGCCATATGTGAAAAG
>CALXHD010000134.1 GCA_944388015.1 uncultured Clostridia bacterium
GATCGTCGCCAAGCGGAAGGACGGGAAATATCACATCGGCAAGCGGACGCGCGATTGGATGAAAATCAAAGTCATGCAGGACGAGGACTTGCTCATCTGCGGATACCAGCCGGACGAGGAGGGGAAGGTCAAGGATCTCATCCTCGGCTATTTTGATGAGGAAGGGAAGCTGCAATGCCGCGGGAAAGTGTACCTAGGCATTTCCAAAGAGGAGCGGCGGATCATCGAGGCGTTTGCGAAAAATAACCGCGTCTCAAAGCCGTGGTTTGCGAAGTACAGGGGCGCGGTCTGGCTGAAACCCGAACTTGTCGGCACGGCGCACTTCATGCACGAAACGCAGAGCGGTGGTATGCGCCAACCCGTCTGGAAGGGCTTGCGGGAAGATAAGTATTCAGAGTAAAATAAAAGAGCTTCCGAAAAGGAGCTCTTTTATGAAATGGGACAGGTAATTTGAAACGATGCGATTGTTAAGACCGCATAACGGTTCAATTGAGTCCTGTTTGGTGAACTGTCTTTCGAGATGTCCGAACACGTATTTGGTGGTGTTTCGGCAATGGATTTATCCCCAATATCATCTGTTTTCGGCGGCATCCGATTGAGATAGTTGTAGTAAATCTCAAAGCGGTCGTCGTACACCACGATTTTTTGTATCAGGTTTTTAATAAGGAGCCTCGGCGATTGTCGTATCGTATGCGTCAGATATTCGACGACTTGCTCCTTCTTTAACTGATTTTGCGCTTTGTACTGCTCGATCGTGATTTTATCTTCGACCGCGGCGAGCTGTGCTTCCAACTCATCCATTCTATTTTTTGTCGTGGCATTGAAAATTCCCTGTTCGACGGCTTTCATAATGTTGGCAAGCGCGCGTTTGATTTCGTCGCGTTCATTATTCAGAATGGCAAGGAGCGATTTATCATTCATCCGCTTTGCATGGATTTTCAAAATCTCGTCGGCAATCGCGGATGTGCCTTCGGGAGTTCCGAATACCTGCATTGTCGCGTCGATGACTGCCTGCTCTAATTTTTCCTTCGGCATGATTTGTTTTTCGCAGATGTTCTTTTTCTTTCG
This sequence comes from uncultured Clostridia bacterium, assembly GCA_944388015.1. Classification (GTDB taxonomy): domain Bacteria; phylum Bacillota; class Clostridia; order TANB77; family CAG-508; genus CAG-269. The sequence goes on from CALXHD010000134.1 coordinate 1,069, forward strand.
TCCCATGCACTTATAGTAGTAAATGCGCCTGCCTGATTTAGAGGTACCGCTGTCGCCTTGTAAATGATATCCGCAGTAGCCGCATATCAATTTTCCCTTCAACAAGAACTCGACTTCGCGGCTCGTTCCGCCGTGCTTATTTTTCAGTAAGATGCTACCTACCTCTTCAAATAAGGCTTCCGGCACGATAGGCGGAAAGATATTTGTACAGACTTCGCCGCCATATTCAAAAATGCCGATATACTTTTTCATGCGGAGCATATTGTAGAGCGTATTCAAAGCGAATGGTCTGCCGTGATTGGTGATGCCTTTTTCTTGCAACTGCGCAATCAATTCCCTTCCGAGAACGCCTTGCGCATACTGTTGAAAAATGGAACGCACGATTTCTGCTTCTTCTTCGTTGATATAGACGCGCTTGTTCTCTACACGATAACCGAACGGCACGACGCCTCCGGGATATAAGCCTTTTTTCAAGGTTTCGTACATACCGCGCTTTACCTTTTGCGAAAGTTCAGCCGAGTAATATTCGGCGAGCCCGATATAGACATTCTCCAAAAGAATGCCGTCAAGATTTTTTGTCCCGTCGATATTTTCAGACGTGCGCTGCGTAGCTGAAATCAGCGTCTTTTTATGTTTTTTCAATCGTTGTTTGTTGACGGCGATTTCGATAGAGTTCCGCCCGAAACGGTCGATGGCGTACACAAGTACGATATCCCACGGTACGGCTTTTTCACAATCGGCAAGCATCTGCTGAAAGGCAGGGCGATGGTCGTTCGTGCCCGTCATAGCTCTGTCGATATAAGTATCTAAAATCGTCAAGCCGTTCGCCTCCGCATATTGATTGCAGATTCGGAGCTGTCCTTCGATGGACTGCTCGTTTTGTTTTTCGCTACTGTAACGTGCGTAGATAACTGCACCTTTCATTGTCTTGTACCTCTGTGTTCGGATTTGTAGTTCACATGCTATCCTTTTTTGATTGGGAATGTTAGCAAGCCAGCCTATACAGTTTCCCAACTGACCGCGGCTTTTGCATAAATCTTCCCAAACAAACCAAAAGCGTATGCAAACTTTTCTGTCGAACTTTTTCTTTCGACAAACCGAACCCATCGGGAAAAGACAACGCCGTCAAGGGCGCAAGGGGCAACGCCCGAAAAATTATTGCGTGCTTATACGGTAAAACAGCCGACCCGCTTTGGCGGATCGGCTTAAAGTTTTCAGCGACAATTTTTCCCCTTGACGGCAACGGCTTTTTCCGATACCATCCGCAAATCGAAAGAATTTACCCGCCTCCACACAGTTTGGGAAGATTTAGGGTGCAGTTATCGTCATTATAATTTCTTTCGGAGCGGGGTATGGTGATTGTATAGGCGGCCTTTCTAACAATCTTCCGCGAAAAGTTGTACGCTCCAAGAAAAACGCGGAGGTGTACCATGCAGGAAATAGACGTTAAAAATAATTTTGACGCGAAGATCATCATAAACGGAGTTCCGGACTATCGGCTTATCATTGCCGACAAGGAATCAGGTTTTTTAAAGGCATTGGAAT
>CALXHD010000135.1 GCA_944388015.1 uncultured Clostridia bacterium
TTGGAAAATTTGATGTATGTTCGCCACACAATTTTAATTATCAAGTTTTTGAACAACAAATGCTAGAAGTTTTAAGAGAAGTTTGCAAAGAATATACCAATACAAAAAAACTAGAGGAAATTGCAAAACAAACTAAAACAAAACAATGTAAAGAGTTTGATATAAAAAAGCAAATAGAATCTTTTAAACAGCAGGTAGAGAGCGAAACTAGAAAGTTGGAAGTAATGTATGATGACAGACTGGCAGGAATTATCACACTTGACGAATATATGAAAAATGCTAATAGAATAAAAGAGATTGTAAAAGGATATGAACAAAACATCAAAGAGCTTGAAAAAGAACTATCTGGAGAAAGTGATAAGACAAAAAATGATAATAGATTAGATAATTTGATAGAAGAATTTCTTAATATGGAGAAACCAACAAAAGAAATAATTAGAGAATTTATAGAAAAAATTGAAATTCATAGCGACAAGCAAGTTGATATTTATTTCAATTTTAAACCATTACAAGATTTAAATAATAATTTTATATGTGCTAGAAAAAGTTATGAGAAAAAAGTAGGATAGAAAAAATGTCCACAACTGCAATACACACATGCGGCTATTTGGGCAATTATAGCACAAGCTTTATTAGGATTTGGAGAAAAAGCAATAGAATATTTTACAATGATAAATCCTATTGAACATTCTAGAACCAAAACAGCAGTTAATAAATATAAAGTAGAACCATATGTTATTCCTGGAGATGTTTATGGTGTAGGAAATTTAGCCGGAAGAGGAGGCTGGACCTGGTATACAGGTTCAAGTAGTTGGTATTATACTGCAGGAATAGAATATATATTGGGATTAAAAATAGAAAAAAAATTTTTAAGAATAGACCCTAATATTCCAAGTACTTGGAAAGAATATAGTATTCGCTACAAATTTGGAAAAACAATTTATTCTATTAAAGTAAAAAATCCAAATGGACAAACAAATGGAATAAGAAAATTTTTATTGAATGGGAATGAAGTACAAGAAAAAAGAATAAAACTAGTGGATGATGAAAAAATAAAACAAATAGAAATAGAAATGTAAAACCAATAAATAATAGAAGTCGTATTCTATACGACTTCTATTATTTATTGGTTATAATATTTAAAAATTAAATATTATAAATTCTTAAATCTAATGTAAGAAATTAATCCAATAATGGTAATAACACCAATAATTCCAAATATTCCTATCATATTAGAATCACCTGCATAAGGAATTGAATTACCCGGAGAAGGTTTTTTATTATTACTGTTATTGTTATTATTACTGCTATTGTTGTTATTATTGTTATTGTTGCTGTTATTATTGTTATTGTTGTTGCTATTATTGTTATTGTTGCTGTTATTACTGTTATTGTTGTTATTATTGCTGTTATTATTGTTGTTGTTATTGTTATTGTTGTTGTTATTATTGTTGTTATTGTTATTATTGTTATTATCATTGTCATTGTTATCATTTGTACCAATAATAATTTTTAATTCTGAAGAAGTTCCTTCAACTGTTACTAAATTTCCGGTTGTTCCTAAAAGATTAGTTAATTTAATTGTAGTAGAAGTTGCACCGAGTATCTTGTTTTATTGTAAAGTTGGCAATTGCTGTTGTACCAGAATTATCTCCTAAAGCATCTATTGTATTAGCAATAACTCCGTCCTTCATTTTCCATTACTTCCCAATTATCACTTGTTATATTATTAAAGGTTAGAACATTACTATCATACACTAATTTTCCTTGATAACCACAAATACCACTTTCATCTAGTACATTGCTTAAGTCAATTTTGACAGATATTGTGTCACCTTTTTGGTAAGTGGTTTCTTCTATTTTTAAAGCCAAATGAAAAGAGGTATCGGCTGCATATACTGAATTAGATAATAATCCTATAATTGTTAATAATACTAGCATAAAACATATATTTCTTATTTTCATATTTTTCTTCCTTTCTACGATTTTTCTTAAGTTAAAATTTATGATTGTAATGCTTCTAAAATTTTTCTTTTTAATATAATAATATCAGTAATGTTTACAGAATTATCATTATTTAAATCTGCTAAAATCAAAGCGTTTCCGGTTAAAAGCCATTCAGTTCTATTACCGGCAATTACATGTCGTTTTAATATAATTAAATCTGTTATATTAACTAAATTGTCTCCATTTAAATCACCTAATAGAGAGGTAGAATTTCTTACTTTTGTACAACCACAATCTTCAAGAATACACGTACTAATTTCTGTTCCATCATCAGCAGGTGTCCATACTCCAAAATGGTGAGATTCATAAGAATCTGATTTTATGTTGTCACACCAAGTACATTTTAGCCAATGAAATAATTCATTCCATTGAGTTATAGTGTAACTATGCTCACCAGAATCACAAGCTTTAGCACCACATATAGAACAATTTCCATCTTCTTCATATTCATGTTGTTTAGTAGTGCAATAGTCACATCCTTCAAATGTACATTTTGCAACATGTGTTCCATCAAAATTATCTTCATAATTTCCCAAGGTATGAGATACCATTGAATTTTCTTTTATAGCCCCACATTTAGAACATTTTGTCCAATGATTTGTGTCATCAAAGCCTACTTGGCTAAAATCATGATCACAACTTTCTTGCACAGTATTTGTTGCTGTACATCCTGGAGCAGAACAATTTCCATCTACTCCAAATGTATGTACTTCCGTTTTTTTGTATTCACAACCTTCAAGTGTACAAGTATAAGAATGAGTACCAGAGTTTTCCCCATCATCAGACGCATTTCCTAAAGTATGAGTTTCTTCACTATTAGTTTGTTTTTCTCCACATTTAGAACATTGCTTCCAATGAATATAGTCATCATAACCAACAACAGAAAAATCATGTTCACAAATAGCAACAGTATCAGAAGGAGTAGAACCATCACTACTTCCACTACCAGATCCGCCACCAAGTGCCACTAGAACTACTACCAGAACCACCACCCGATCCAGAACCTGATCCAGAACCACTGCTACCACCAGGATTGTCACCAGAGACAATGCTTTCAATATCAATAGGTGTATATTCACACTGTTCGGGGTGATTAGTATAGTCGTCACCGCTCCCATTTATATCTATATCGAGAACCACAACCATAATCACAGAGGTACCAACATTCTCCTTCAGTTGCGTTTGGATCATTATCTTTATATATGTGAGTTTCTGGAATCCATTTATGATATCCATTTGGAGAATTAGGACAGGCTTGTTTTGGATTGTCAACTGTTTCTCTGAACATTGTTTTACATACTTGACATTCTTGAGAAAGTATTTTTACAGTACCTAAATCGATGCCTGCATTATAAGCATCCTCATAACTATTTTCTTTAAGTATCTTTGTATTAGTTGTTACCCAAGTATGATCTTCTTTATCAGAAATTATTTTTTTACAGTCTGGACATCTTTTCCAGTGTTTCTCAGAAGAAACTTGCCAAACATAAGTAATATGGTTATCTGGATTAGTAAAGTTACCATCTTGTATCCAGTTTTTATGATAACATCTAGAACACATTTCTAATTTTTGACTAGGGTGGATACATGTTGCCTGTGAGTTTATTTTTTCGTCATCTGTATAGTCGCTTTCTGGAACATCTTTATAATCATGTTCAAGAACAATTCTAGGAATAAACTTTCCATTACTATTAATATTTTTACAATTCTCACAGATAGGATAACAAACTATATCTAACAAAGAATCAGGATAAACTGAACGATCTATACCATAATATTGTAAAGCCTGTTCTAGATTTCCAGAGTGATAGTATTTTAAAACACAACTTTGAGTATTGTTTTCTGTACATCCTGGTTCTGCACAATATTTATAACAACAATCATTGCTTTCATCATAAATATATTTCCAATTATGTACATGTTGGACAGCAGATGATGAATTAGATTTACTAACTATTAAAATAAATAGTCCTAATATACAAAAGCACAATATAAAAAATATTATTAACTTTCTTTTTTGTTCTTTCAAATTCATATAAAACTCCTTTTCTATGTAAATAAAGTATAACATAGTTTTATTACAAAAATGTTACGTTTTGTTTACATTTAAGTTACTATATAAAATTTACCTAACTTATTATATATTATAACACAGTTTCTTGCTGAAATAAAGGGAAAAAAACAAAAAAATAATAAAAGATAAAAAATAAATA
>CALXHD010000136.1 GCA_944388015.1 uncultured Clostridia bacterium
CTTCAATCATAATAAAAAGAAGTGTAATAATCAATTACTTTATTGTAATTAATTACTACACTTTTATAGTACCAAATAAAGCCTTAAAATTTTACTTTTAAGACTTACATTTACATTTCTTATTTAATTAATAATCCTAACCTAACAACTGGATTCTTCTCTGCTAAGAAAACCTTTTTAATTTCAATACTTTCTGGAATTATATGTGATTTATTCTTACCGTTCTGGAATGTTACTTCGGTGTGTACTGTGCTTTTACTTATTCCAAATTTTTTTGCTGCACCTCTTACTGTATCTTTTGAATCTATTATATAATGTGCTAAATTTATAGCACGTTCCTCTATTGATACATTTTTCATATTGTTCTAACTCCTTTTTGAGAAATACTTTTGTTTAATTGTATTCTAATATTCTTAGTATTAGAACTTTTTAAATATATCTTTATTTTTACTCTTGTTGGTTTTATATATTAGTTGCAAAAATAAAAAATCTACTCTCCTCTTTGAGAATAGATTTTTTATTAGATTAATTCAATTCTTCTCTTAAAAAATTCTGTAAATCTTCTTTATTTTATTTTTAGTACATCAATTCCTTTATTTTACTTTGATTTTTTAAACAAAAACCAAAAAAAGCTAGATTTTTCTAACTTAATTTCTTGCTCTCAACTTTTCATATTAAAATAATACAATCTTATTTTTTATACGTCAATGAATGTTTTTTGAAATAAATTTGAAATTTTATTTTTATATATAAAATAATCTTTATACTTCTCTGAATTATAAAAATCATATACAAAATAACAAGATATAACTAAGATCTAAAACCTTTAGCTATATCTTATTATTTACATTTCCTATAACCTTTAGTTTGTTAAATATATAATCTAAATTAAAAATGTTGCATATAGTGGTACAGATTTTATATTATTTTCAAATCCAAAATTTTTGCTTGAAATTCTGATTGCATATTTAGGTTTATGTTCTCTTATATATAAATTTAAGCTAGTAGATTTTACACTATTTCCGCTTTTTACTTCAACTGGTATTATTCCATCTTCATTATAAATTATAAAGTCTATTTCTGCATTCCTTCCATGTGTCCAATAATATAGTGATGTGTCTTTAGTAATAAACTCTTGAGCTATATAATTTTCAGTAATTGCTCCTTTAAATTCAAAAGGTCTCTCTAGCATAATATCAGGATATTTTATTTCTGATATTGAAGTTAACAAGCCTACATCGCTTAAATATAATTTAAACTTATCTTCATCTATATAAACCTTTAATGGTATTTCTGGCTTTTTTATTTTATAACTTGCTAAAACCATACCTGCTGAAATTAACCACTCAATTGGTGTTTCGTATTTTCTCTTTCTTCCATCTTCATCTATGAAATTATATCTAAATGTTTTCTTATCTTTTGCTAATTGACTTGGTATATTTTTATATACTTTTTCAATTTTCACAGATTCAATGTTACCTTTTACATATTTTTTCATATCAGCAATATACATTTCAATAATATTTGACATTATATTAGAATCGTATTTTAATACATCTAAATCATTTTCTATAAAATTACTTACTGACTCTGGCATTCCTCCTACACATAAATATTGCTTATATAATGTAAGTGCTTGCTCATGAGCAAACGGAGGCATTGCTTCCATCTTTGAATAGCATTCTTTAATCTTGTTTAGTAATATCTCTTTTCCTGTTGCCATCAAAAATTCTTCAAAATTCATTGGATACATATATTCAATTCTTGTTTTTCCAACTGGAAACGAACTATTAAATCTATTTATTTTTACTCCGTAATAAACTGCCTGCACATATAATTTTATATGGTTTTTCTGATTCATTAAAATATTTTAATGATACAATGAAATTCTCACTTACCTGTACCTCATCAAAAAATAATAATGTTTTGTCTAAATCTATCTTTTTACCAATATATAATTCAAGTTCCTCTAGTATCTTCTCTTCATCAATTGTTTTCTCAAATATATTTCTTACTTCTTCATTTTTTTCTAAATTAAAATATAAATATTGTTCGAAATTTTCTTTTCCAAATTTATCAATTGTATATGTTTTTCCAATTTGTCTTACTCCGAATTACCATTAATGGCTTTTTCATTCCTGATTCTTTCCAATCAAATAGTTTTTTTTCAAACAATCTAACCATACCATTCTCCTCCATTAGGAATAATGTTATCATAAAACTAAAAAATAGTCAATATTTTTGCCACTTTTTGTATCTGTTTTGAATGTGTTTTTGCCACTTTTTGTTTTTTTTATGTTTGTACTATAATACTTTCCATTTTTACATACCTATTTAAAATAATATTAATTGCTTGGTATACTGCAAAAATCTCACATTCTGTAGCACTTTTCATTTCTATTCTACATCGTTTCGCTGTACGTTGTTTAACAGCAGGATTTTTCGTACTCAAGAAAACTCCTTTAATTTCAATACTTTAAGGAATAACTTGTCCATTTTCTTTACCGTTCTTTGATGTTACTTCGGTGTGTACTGTTGTTACTTTTCGTATCGGTAGAATTTATATCTTCAAAATTAGTAATTACCATAGGCTCACTTCCAATTTCATTTAATAATTTTAGTCTTACTTCTACATTTCCTTCACTATCTACGTAAATAGCATCTATTATTGTTTTAAGCATTGCATTTGTAATTGTTTCATTGTTTAAAATGTCATCTACTGTACTTATTGTTTTTGTTAATTCTTTTTCTAATACATCTTTTTCTTTTATTTCAGAAGTAATTAACTTTAATTCTCTTTCTAATCTTGAAATATCTTCATTTAATGGATTTGTATATTGCTTTAGTTCTTGCATATTGATTACTTCATTTTGGAACATCTCCATATATTTTTGTTTCTTAACTGTTACTTTTTCTATTTCTTTAAGTAAACTTTCTTCATTTCTTTCATTATTTTCTCTTAATGCAGTTATCTTTTCAAACTCTTTTTCTACTGCTTTCATAAAGTTCTTTTTGTTTGAAATAATGCTTTTCAAATATTCTTTAATAGCATTTAAAAGTTCTTCTTCATCAATTACAGTTGCATTAGGGCAATGATTTACACCCATTGAGTTTCTTCCACTACATACCCATCTTATATATTCTTTTCCATCTTCTGTATATTTTCTTCTTATCCTTCTAAATGAATAACCACAATGTTTGCAATAGATAAGTGTACTAAACACATATTCTGTTTTTTCTCTTTTATTGTTTAGTTTAAATTCATTTGACCTTTGTTTTAAAATATCTTGTGCTCTATTAAATAA
>CALXHD010000137.1 GCA_944388015.1 uncultured Clostridia bacterium
ATCCAGGAGGCCATGCTGGGCATCAAGAAGAAATACGGCAAGAACGCCATCCTGAAGGGCATGAACCTGGAGGAGGGCGCCACGGCCAAGGAACGGAATCAGACGATTGGAGGACACCACGAATGAGCGGGAAATACGACAACATCCTCCGCCTGCCCCACCCCACATCGGCAAAACACCCCCGGATGCCGGTCTCGGAACGGGCCGCCATTTTCAGCCCCTTCGCCGCGCTCTCCGGTCACGCGGGCGCCATTGCGGAGACCGCCCGTCTGACGGACCAGAGAATAGAGCTGGACGAGGACACCCGGGCGGAACTGGATCGGCGACAGACGGTGCTGTTGGAGCACATCGCCGAGCAGCCAGAGGTGACAGTCACCTGGTTCCAGCCGGACGAGCGGAAGGACGGCGGGGCCTATGTCACAACTGTCGACCGAGCAAAAAAGATTGACGAATTTAAGAGAATTTTGAGCATGGTTGGCGGACAGAAGATAGTTTTGGATGATATTGTACAAATCGAGAGCCAATTGTTTTATGACCTACCCTAATAAGAGTAATTCTTGTTGTGAATCCTAAGCCGCAAAATTATTTTGATCCTTATAGATGGTATGTGGCTTTAAAATGGATGCTTTCCATGGTATAATTTTCTATATATTATGGTCCGCCTATAAGTGAGGTATAATATCATGAGTTCACATGTATGTAAACATCAAGAAATAATTCCGCAAGCTATTCGGGAAACAATCTCTATGCGTTATCATGTTGTGACGCGCGCTATTAACCGCGAATTTTGGGGTATCGATAGCGAATTAGAACATAGCTTGTATGTCGGTTCATACGGGCGTGGGACAGCAGTCAATACCAGCGATCTTGACATCTTAGTTGAATTACCACAGAATAGATATATGCAGTATGATGTTGTTAAAGGGAATGGACAATCTCGCTTACTACAAGCGGTGAGATTAGCAATTCTAAATATCTATCCTCGTAGCGATGTGAGAGCTGATGGGCAAGTTGTAATAATTTCCTTTAGCGATGGTATGAAATTTGAGATACTTCCTGCATTTAAAAATTTGAACTGGATTGGTCAGTGGGACGGTACATATATCTACCCTGACACAAATATGGGAGGAAACTGGCTACCCACGAATCCTAAAGCAGAACAAGAAGCTATGTATGTAAAAAATAAGCAAAGCAATGGATTGCTTTATGATACCTGTAAGCATATTAGAAGTGTTCGAGATAGCAATTATAAAAGTTACCATCTATCAGGAATTGTAATAGATAGCTTTGTATTTTCAACCATCGGAAACTGGAAGTGGGTATCTGATGGAGAAACTTCAACTTCTGCATGGGGAGAATATGAAAACCATCTCCTGAAAAGCTTAGAAAACCATCTTCAAAGAGGAATATATCATTTATATGCTCCTGGAAGCAACCAGGTATTACGCTGGAGAGACAGCACCGAATGTCTATGGAAAGTGCTTAACTATATGGTTAATTGAAAATGGCAGCTATTTTTATAGGAGAATAATTCAATGGAACATAATGAATCTCACAAGCGAGATTTAAAAGTTCAAATCAGAGAGGCTTTTGGCCGAGTTGTTTACACATATACAACGCATTTAAAGCAAGCAGAGTTTTTGGTCAAGAAAAATAAAAGAATAAAGATATGGCAAATTTTTCTCTCTGCTATTTCAACTGGTGGATTTCTTGGTGCAATAGCTTCAGATGAAGTTGTCATGACCTGGGTCGCGGGTATTGTTTCGACAATCTTACTGGCACTTAATTTGTTCTTTAAAGAATTCGACCTTGCTGGCGATATTAGCAGTCACCGCGCAACAGCCCACGAATTATGGATCATTCGAGAGCAATATATCTCTCTTCTTACAGACTTCTCAGTTCTAAGCGAAGATGTTATCATGGAACGACGAGATAAGCTCCAGGAGTCTACAGCAAAAGTCTATACAACAGCTCGACCAACTGATCACAGAAGTTACCTTGCGGCGCAAAAGGCACTAAAAGAAGATGAAGAACAATTTTTTGACACGGAGGAGATTGATCAAATGCTCCCTGAGCACTTGCGAGAAAGCTCAAGAAATTAAGGTTTCACCGTGGATAGAATCAAAAGACATTTACAAGTTCCAATTTGGTGCGGGTTTTGTTTTCAAAAAAGAGTGAATTTCGAAAAGACATTTTGGGAGGATCTCCGTGTCTGAGGTGACTTGAACTCCCCAAAAAGGAGTTAAGAGGAAGACCCTGTTGGACAGTGTTTTTTTGAAGGGAAATAGAGGACACCTTAGTGAAAACCTCTCAACAAAGAATACGGCGCTGATTTGGTGGATCCATCAATACCAAATCGGCGCCTTTTTTACTTCCTCCGAAAAGTTGAAAAAGGCGCTGAAGCCTCAGAAGGAAACAAGGGGGGGGAAGAACGCAGATGGACAGCAAACAAAAATTTCCGTAGAATGCGGATGGCCTATTTGGCGTATGCGGATTTCCCGGAGGAACAGGCAAAGGCAAGGCAGCTCGGTTGGACCGCAAACGTGGCCATTTTGGAAGGCTGTGTAGCCCCTGAAGAGCGGTCATGGTATCTGGGGATGCCGCTCTGCGCTTTGGATGGACCAAAGCACAGCTTTTAGAGAAAATCGAGACTGGCGCATGGCGTGAGGAAACACTCGACGAGCAGACGGATATCTGCTATACTGAGGGCAGAGAAATCAAGGTGGAGAATCAGAGCAATGAAAAAAATCCTCTTCGTGTGTCACGGCAATATTTGCAGGAGTCCAATGTCCGAGTTCGTCATGAAGGACTTGGTGAAAAAGGCTGGGCTGACGTCGCAGTTCCAAATCGCATCGGCGGCTACCAGCAGAGAGGAAATCGGAAACCCAGTCTATCCACCGGCACGCCGCAAGCTGGCCGAGCATGGGATTCCCTGCGGCGGTCACGCAGCCCGGCAGCTCGTCAACAGCGACTACGAGAAATACGACCTGCTGATCGGGATGGACAAGGCAAACCTGCGGGATATGTACCGGATCTGCGGCGGCGACTTTGCCAACAAAATCCATCTCCTGATGGATTATACCGACCATCCCGGCGATGTTGCCGACCCGTGGTACACTGAAGACTTTGAAACTACCTGGAAAGATGTCCTGGCGGGATGCCAGGGACTATTGGAGTCTTTGACGACAAAGGAAGGGATACCGGCATGCTGATGAATTCTACTGAGTATCTGAAAACCGTTGAAGAAGTCAAGCAGGAGATCCGAGCGGCGCAATACCGTGCCGCTGTCCATGTAAACACAGAATTGACCATGTTATATTATAGCATTGGTACGGTTATCAACGAGCACAAGGCATGGGGCAACAAGTTCATTGAAAATTTAGCCGCTGACATCCGGCGGGAATTTCCTGGCAGCAAAGGCTATTCCGTGCGGAACCTCAAGTATATGGCAAAATTCGCCCAGACCTATCCAGATCGAGAATTTGTGCAGACGGTATCTGCACAAATTCCCTGGTCACACAATACAGCAATTATGGACAAGGTCAAAGACCCGGAAGTAAGGATATGGTATATCCAGAAGACTAAGGAGAACGGCTGGTCTTACAATGTACTAATCCATCAAATCGAGAGCGGCTTATATCAGCGGCAGGTCTTGGCGAACAAGGTATCTAACTTTGAAAATCGGCTTCCTTCCCCCCAGAGTGAGCTGGCTGCCCAAACGATGAAAGATCCGTATATCTTCGACTTTATCCCATTTAAAGAAGATATGGTAGAGCGGGATATTGAGCAGGCACTGGTCTGGGATGTGACAAAGCTCCTGCTGGAGCTGGGAACTGGCTTTGCATTCCTGGGCAATCAGTACCACCTCAATGTAGGTGGTGAGGATTTCTATATCGACCTGCTGTTCTACAATCTAAACCTGCGCTGCTATGTGGTGATTGAGTTGAAGACTGGTGAATTCAAGCCGGAGTATGCTGGACAACTGAACTTTTATCTCTCCGCAGTAGATGGGATTATGAAAAAGGATCAGGACAATCCATCTATCGGACTGCTTCTCTGTAAGAGCAAAAACGACTTGGTGGCGGAATACTCCCTCAAGGATATGAGCAAGCCCATGGGTGTCAGCGCCTATCAGATTACCAACAATCTGCCGGAGGAGTTGGAGAAGCAACTTCCTTCTGTAGAGGATATTCAAAAGCGGATCCAATAACCGATCCTTTACCCATTTGGGGCCAAGATGCGAATCATTCGGAGACTTCCTCCCAATGGTTCGCATTCCCTATGAATCCCGCGCAATACACAGGCCCAAACAAAGCCAGCAAAAAGCCTCGTCCTGCCAAAAGAACGGGGCCCGTGTTGTGTCGCACTCGGGAGAGCGTTCGGTTCGCATCCGAAAGGTTCGGGAGTTCGATCCTCCTCGGGTCCACCAATTTCAGAAAAATCACCGCCAATTTGGCGGTGATTTCAGCCTGTCGAAAAAGTCCAGCATAAGCTGGGCTTTTTCGTTCATAAGAGGTAAAATAAGTAGCAGGTGGTGAG
>CALXHD010000138.1 GCA_944388015.1 uncultured Clostridia bacterium
ATGCCTCCTCTCCCATACTTCCTATTCCGTATTTTCCCGGCAAAGAAAACACGGGCAGGAGAATGCCGCAGCGTTTCATATTTCGTTCACCTTCCAAATATCTGCCGCGTACTCTGCGATTGTTCTGTCCGACGAGAAATACGAGGAATGTGTCGCATTATATAATGCCTTTTGTGAAAACAACTCTTTATTGCCATATTCGGAGTTTGCCTTCAGAAGTGCATTTACATATTCGGGCAAATCATAAAGCACAAAATAATTATCTGCTTTATGCCAGGGAGCACCTTCCGTCAAAGAGCGATACAGTTCCGAAAAATATCCGTTTCCGTCGTCCTGAAATGTTCCGTCAGTTAAAGTTTCGACGACGCGACGCGCTTCGAGATCCTTCGTTAGGATTACATTCGGATCATACCGATCACGGATAGCCGTCAATTCTTCAACTGTTGCCCCGAAAATATAATTATTCTCCCTACCCGCTTTTTCCACGATTTCAATATTCGCGCCGTCCATCGTTCCGACCGTAACGGCGCCGTTCATCATAAACTTCATGTTTCCGGTGCCGCTTGCTTCCAATCCCGCCGTGGAAACCTGCAACGATACATTGCTCCCCGCCACGATTTTTTCCGCATACGAAACATTATAGTTCTGCACAAAAACCACACGCAGTTTGTCGCGCGTCTGCGGATCGTGATTGACGAGGTTTGCAATTTCATTGATATACTTGATTATTCCCTTTGCGCGATAATAGCACGAGGCAGCTTTTGCCCCAAACAGAAATACCGACGGGTAAAAATCAGGCAGTTTCCCGTCTTTCAAATCAAAGTAGATACGCAGTATCGCAAACGCCGTCATGAGCTGTCTCTTGTACTCGTGCAGCCGCTTGATCTGCGAATATACCATGCAATCCTTTGGCAGTTCGATCCCTTCACGCTCGCGGATATATTGTAAAAGTTCTTTTTTCTTTGTCTCCTTCACTGCAATGAACTCATGCAATACAACCTGATCGGACGTGTCGATCATCTCGATCTTTTTCATATCGCTGCGCCAGCCGGCTGCATACCTGTCAAACATGGCAGAAAGTTCGCTGTTACACAGCATCAGCCACCGCCGCTGGGTGACGCCGTTCGTCTTGTTTTGGAACTTATCGGGATAATAACGATATGCCGCGGCAAATACTTCTTTTTTAAGAATATCCGAATGTATCTCCGCTACGCCGTTGACCGTACTTGCGACATATACCGCCGCGTTTGCCATTCGGATGCGGCCGTCCTGTACAATCGCCATTTTTTCTGATTCACTTTCCGTACAGCCGAGTTTTTTCCATTCCCTTCCCGCACACGATTGCAGGCGCTTGAAAACCGCCGCTATATCGGGCAGAATGCGTTCAAGCAGTTGATAATCCCAGCATTCGAGAGCTTCGGGTAAAATCGTGTGATTCGTATAATTAAATGTGCGTTTGGCAATGCGCACGGCATCTGAAAATCCGACGGCATATTCTTTCGTTAAAATACGGATAAGTTCTGCTATCGCCATGACGGGATGCGTGTCGTTGAGCTGTATCGAATGGTAGTTCGGAAAGCGTTTGAAATATGTACCATGTGCCTGCACGAACTTGTCTACAAGCTCGCCGATCGCAGCCGCCGAGAAAAAGTACTCCTGCCTGATACGCAAAATCTTCCCTTCTTCCGTATCGTCTGCGGGATATAAGTATTCGCTGATTTTTGCCGCCTCGTCGCTTCCTTCTGCCTGATACAGCCGCAACGTATTGATCCTCTTACCGATAATCGGCATATCGTAAGGTACGGCGGTCACGTCGAAATCGGCAAAATGTATGACGCGGCTTTCCCGCTCCTTCCGCACACTCCACGGATCGCCCCAAGCGAGCCAATCGTCCGGTTCTTCTACCTGATAGCCGTTAATGAACTGTTGTTTGAAAAGACCGTACTTATAACGGATTCCGTATCCGTACAAAGGAATGGACAGCCCGGCAGCAGAATCGAGAAAGCACGCGGCAAGCCGTCCGAGGCCGCCGTTGCCGAGCGCAGCATCTTCGACCTCCTCAAAAACGTGTATATCCACGCCCTTTTTTGCAAATATCTCTTTTACTTGTTCCGCTACGCCCAATTCCATCAGATTGTTATAAAACATTCTGCCCATTAGGTATTCTATGGAAAAGTAATATGCCGCGCGCCCTGTATATGGCCTCCATTGCGACGACAAGTATTTCATCGCCAGCGCGGAAACTTCCATATACAGTTCTTTTACATCTTTATTTTCCGTTTGCAAATCTTTCAGTTCTTTCAAGAATTCGTTTTTTTTCATTTCTACTCCTTTGTCACGACCAGTGTACCGTTCGGCAAAAGTACGCTGCCTTCGGCTGACATTTTACATTGATTTTCAAAGAGGACTTTCCCGCCAACAGCGGCGGAAGGTCTATCGCTGCGGTTAAAATACGCCGTAACGATTTCACCCTTGCCTGCTCTTTCTACGACCAACAATCCGTTCTCCGCTCGGACGCGGAATTTTCCGCTTTGCAGCGTTTCGCGTGCCCGAAGCGACAACAACTCTTTGAGTTTTTCCGCATACCCCTTGTCTTGCGATGTGAATGACCAATCGAATGTCCGACGGCAATCGGGATCGCTCGCTCCGTCGAGAGGAAGTTCCGTGCCGTAAAATATACAGGGCATGCCCGGACAGACAATCATACAGGCTATCGCGCCCAAAAGAAGATCTGTATTTCCGTTTGCGCTGCGGTAAAAGCGTGCCGTATCATGGTTGTCCAAAAAATTCAGGGCCATATAATTGACCTGCTCTATGTTCTGAACCCACAGACGGCTCATGCGTTCTGCCACTTGCTCTGCCGTCGCTTCTCCGCTCGCAAAATAATCCAACAAAATCTTTTGCAACTTATAATTCATCACCCCGTCAAATTGATCTCCACGTAAATAATGCGTGTTGTCATGCCAGACTTCACCAATTAAAAGCGCATCCGGATTTACCTCTTTGACGGCACGGCGGAAATCTTGCCAAAACGTATGC
>CALXHD010000139.1 GCA_944388015.1 uncultured Clostridia bacterium
AGAAGATTGGCAAAACCGACGGCAACGGCTTTGGCGATCGTGCTGCTTCTCTCGCTTATGAGCGGGTGTGCGCAAGATCCCGAGCCGGGCCTGGATTCCGGACCTCAATCATCGTACACGGTGACATTCGACATCGGTGATGAGGCAGAAGCAGCTGGTGTGAGCGTGCCCGCTGCGCAAACGGTCATGCGCGGTTCAAAAGCGGTAGAACCGACCATTGACTTTTGGGAAGGGCACGAACTTACCGGGTGGTTCAACGGAAATGATCAGTGGGATTTTTCCGAAGATACGGTAACGGCGAATATCACGCTTGACGCGCAATGGCGGGAAGTCGCCGCCGGTGATGTCGCTGCGGAGTATGAAGAAAGCCTGACATGGGGCGAGCCGGGGCACTTGTATGTACATTATCTGCACGGCGCAGATGACATCAATGAACACGGTATGGTGAATGATGCGCCAGCCCCGACCTATAACGAGCCCATTGATTCCGACGTGTATGGAGACTGGGGCCTTTGGGTTTGGGAATATTTGCCGACCAATAGTGAAGGCCGGGCATTCTATCCCATGAAGTTGGATGAATCGGGCGCGGTGTACGACATTGATTTGAGTGAAACGTACAACGATGCTGGATGGGATTCCGTAGACAGGGAGGACAAGGGGCTTACTATTACATATGGTGCAGCAACGTGGCTCGGCATACAGGTGTTCTCGCATTATAGCCGTCTGTATGAACAAGGGTTCTGGGTAAATGACGGCGGTGACGTGTATATTGAGCTGAATCAGGCGCGCCGTGAAAAGGGAGACTATCACTGGTTTATCCGTCAGGGAGAAGCGCAAAACGGTACGCCGACTTACGAATCGTCCGTCGTGTTCAATCCATATGACGGTATCGAATACGGTTCTGCCGTAACACAGTACGATGTTGTTTCCAATAAGGGAAATAACGATGTATATACGCAGCAGCCGCTTGCAACCGGTTGGGAAGATGATAGCATCGGCTATCAGATATTTGTAGCGTCCTTTGCCGATTCGGATGATGACGGAATGGGCGATCTGCAAGGCGTAATTGAAAATTTGGATTATCTGGACGATACATTGAACGTCGATGTACTGTGGCTCACGCCGTTCCAGCAATCCAACTCCTATCACGGTTACGATATAAAGGACTATTTCACCGTCGATCCGCGATTCGGTACAATTGAAGATTTCAGAGAGCTGGTTTACGAGGCGCATAAGCGCGGCATGAAAATTCTGATGGATTTCGTGTTTGAGCATACTTCCACCTCTAATCCGTGGTTCATAAAATCGCAGAAACTCGTAAAAGAAACGGTGCAGATGCCCGACGGCTCATTGAAGGTTATAGACTACCGTAACTTCTATAACTGGAGAAATGAGGATACCGTTCCCAAAACGGGCAGAGCGGCAAAGCAATGGTTCAAGGATCCAAACGGATACTATTATTTTTCAAGTTTCAATTCAGGAATGCCGGAACTGAACTTTGATTATCAGGCGGTACGCGACGCGATTCTGAACGTGGCGCTGTATTGGATGAGTTTTGGTTTGGACGGGTTCCGCCTTGACGCTGTTAAACACGTTTATATGGAGAACGAGAATGATCAGCATTCTAACCATATCGTGAAAGATACAGACGTTGCCAACGACGCGGACTACTCCTATGACTTGAAAAAGAACGAGCATTTCTTCCTTGAATTTAATGCAAAACTCAAAGCGAGCTATCCGAACGCATTGCTTCTCGGTGAAAACCTTACGGGCGATCCCGCAAAGCTCGCGGCGTTGTACGGCGGTTTTGATTCGCAGTTCAATTTCAACTTCTACTTTGATACAACGGGATGTTTAAGCTACGGTTCGCAGCAGTATGATGCAGGCGAGGACTGGCGGTCAAATAATTATATCCGCAAGGTGATGTCAAAGTATGTTTGTGCCCAAATGAATTTTGAGCAAAAACGCGGCGATCAGTATATCGACAGCTTATTCACGTCCAACCACGATGTTCAGCGCGCCCGCGACAGGCTTGTGTCCGTGTTCGACAGCAGCATCAACGATTGGTACAGCCCCGGCGTTGCAAACCTTGGCGACGCGGCTGCGGTGGCTGCGGGCGTAGAGCGTAGCGGAAAGCTCTCAAAACTCTATGCGGCGATGCTCATGACGCTGCCGGGTATCACTTGGATCTATAACGGCGACGAACTCGGTATGTTCGGAACAAAGACCGAAAATGCGGACGGAAGCCCCGGACATGAAGATCGCTGGTATCGTCAGCCGATGAAGTGGTCGAAAACCGTGGAAGGTAGCGAATACAACTGCGAATATCCGATTGGGTTCAATAACTATGTGATGACATGGGATAGCCTGAATATGGAACTTGACGGGGTTGCGGAGCAGCTTCTCGACGAGAATTCGCTGTTGAACGTGTATAGCGATTTTGCAGAAATCCGCAAATCGAGCAAAGCGTTCTCCCGCGGGATCGTGACCGACCTGTACAGTCAGGAATATGATTCTCAATCGGTCACGCCGATTATCGGATATATGCTGCAAAATCCGGACGATCCGAACGACGTGTACTATGTATTTATCAACCCTACGGGCACAGCCACGCGGCCGAACGATGCCGATCAAATGGACGAATTCTATGAGAACGGCTTGCAGGTAATTTATAGCGCCGGCGAAGGCTGGAGGCCCGGACAGGATATGCCCGCATATTCGGTTGCAGTCTTGAAGAGAGGATAAAGGAGGGACAGAACATGAAAAAGATGATAGCTTTATTTACCATGCTCGCCCTTTCCGTAAGTACGTTTTCGTTTATGCTCGGCGCCTCGGCGGCGGATAACGCCGCCGAGAGCGCGGAAGTGTATCTTGTGCCGGGGTATTACTATGACGACACTTCGGGTGAAAAGCAGTACAATACCGTAACCGGCGCAACGAAACTCACGGAAGAACAGGAAGCCGCAATCTTTACCGAGAACGTATATCTTGCGGGAGAGAGCGGCGAGGTGTTGCCTGATCCCCAATCGGAAAGGGAAGATTGGTCGTTCCATGGTTGGTGGTACACGGTGGATGCGGAGATCGTTTACACGGAAACCGTACCCGACGCGGGGACAGAAGATGTATTTCTGTATGCTGACTGGCGGAATGACTTTTCTCTCCCGTCCGAGCCCGTTCCCCCGCCGGCAGGGGATGAGGAAGAAACAATGCGCAACTATATGCGCATCACGCACAGCGACGGCGATGTTGAATACATAGAGCTGTTTGAATCTGTACCCGATGCGCTCAATGCGTATAAGAAAGTGCAGTTCTATAACGAGTATTTTCTGTTCAGCCCCGGCGATGTAGTGGAGTTTTGGGTGAGCGGTATCTACCCCGGAGAGGGGGCAACGCGCGCACCACAGATGGTTGTTGGCTCGTTCAGTATCAAACTGGAATCGACCGACTATTCCAATACGCTCGCTTATTTGGAACGGGTGGATCCCGAAACGGGGAATCCGATGTATATAAACGAGCCGACGGACGGCGCGTTCTTCCGTTACCATGACGAGCAGGCGAAGGTTTTCCGGATTTATATGCGTTTTCATGACGGCGGCGGAAACCTGAATGTATATCTGGAACATCTTCCGCAATACTCGGCGGATGATTATGTTCAATATTAAAATTATATAAGGAGGATTTTATGAAACGAAGAAAGTTTACTTGGCTTGTTGCGCTGGCTGTATTGTTCGTCTTTTCGATGATCATGGTCGCGTGCAAACCCGATCCGGAACCGGAGCCCGAACCGGAGTCGACACTGTACACCGTTACGTTTGATTCAAACGGCTGTTCGGCAGTGCCCGATCAGGACGTGTATGCCGGTGAGAAGATTACCGAGCCCGGAGAGCCCAC
>CALXHD010000140.1 GCA_944388015.1 uncultured Clostridia bacterium
TTATTAATTTTGGTTCATATAAGTTGTTGCTTTTAAAACTAATTCTTTCTTTTGCCATTTTAAGAGCTTCTACATTCACATCTATTCCGTACTCCTTTTCTATTAAGTAACTTTGTTTCTATTATTGTAGTACCGCTTCCACAAAAAGTATCTAATACTATATCTCCTTCTCTTGTATATTTTAAAATTAAATTTCTAGGAACTTGTGGTGGACAATTACCTCTATAATCTCCTTTATGTGTTGCCCAACTTCCTCTTTCTTTAAAAGACCATATTGTTGTCTCTTCTAGCTCAAATCCTTCTGCTTCATATTTGATGTTCATTCCTCCTTTTAAAATACATAAAGGGACAACTAATAAAAGTTGCCCCCCACAATCTTTTTAATATATTGTATTCTTATCTTCCTCTAAAAGTAGATGTACTTACAATTGAAAAAATATCCATATTATCTTTTAATAATTCATCTAATATATGTTTAAACATATATGCATCTGCTCTGTTGGTTTTTTCTTGAATCATAAGTAATAATAATAAAATTAAAACAAAATCAATCGGATACTCTCCGTCCTTCAAGAGTTAATTCTGATATTTTCTTATCTATCTTACTTTTATATTTTAACAATGTTTCTTTTAATGTTTCATAATCATTGTTTTCTAAACCTACTATTTCATCCCATGTCTCTTGCATACATTTTATAAAAGAAATAACATCATTGTGATTTTTTTGTTCTTTTAAAAGCATATCTATTACCCAATGTATGTGTTTTGGTGTTCTCATTCTTCTCCCAAATTTACTATATTTAATTACTATATCATTTTTAGATAGTGTTCCTTTAAATACATATATCGTATATATATCATCTACTTTTATATCTATAATAGATTTTTCTGTATTTCCATTTTTATATTTTCTACCTTCTAATAATTCCATTCTTTTTTTCCTTTTCTATTTAAATATTTTAGTCATTATGCCTTTTTCCATATCATTTATATTATATATGTTCTCCATTACATTGAATGTTTCTTCTAAATTTCTTCTAGCACTTCTCCATGCAGTTCCATCAGTGAACCATACAAATGTTACTCCTTCTATTGTATCTGCTTCTTGAGATATCATTTTATAGCTTCTTGCTGTCTCATTTAATTTTGAACCCCCACCATTTCCTCCATAGAAATTAGTCTCTATTACATATATCATATTATCTGTTTTTACAACAACATCAAATCTCTTAGTTGATGTACCATTTCCTGATATTGCTGATAAGTCTACATTCCACTTTTTTTCAATGTCCGTCAAATACATTTCTTTATAATATTCTTTCACTCCGGATTTCTTTATATAGGCTTCCACTAAATCTTCCATTTGATGCCCTCCACGATTTTTTCTTCCATTAGAATCTAGTCCTGTTTCTATGCCTAGGCAATAATCAACTAAATTATTAACAATGTGTTTCTCTAACAATTCAAATAATCCTGTTTCTCTCATGAAAACTTTGTACTGCTCTATGCTATAATTTTGCTTTTTAAAATTATAAGTAAATTCTCCATTCTCATCTTGTGCATATATCTCCATCTGTCGTACTGCTAGTAAAATAGGTATGCACTTTAAAGTTTCTGGATACTTTTCTATAATATTTTCAAAGTCTTTTTCTATTTGATTACTACCGATATGTGAATTTAAAATGTTTAATTCAATTTTTATATTATCTACATTTTTATAGACTTTTTTAAAATCTATATAATATTTATATCCTGAAATACTAAATTTGAATTGATTTAGCCATTCTTCAAAATTT
This sequence comes from uncultured Clostridia bacterium, assembly GCA_944388015.1. Classification (GTDB taxonomy): domain Bacteria; phylum Bacillota; class Clostridia; order TANB77; family CAG-508; genus CAG-269. Next base: position 1,797 of record CALXHD010000140.1, read on the forward strand.
CTATTCATCTATTGCCTCCTTTATTTCTTCATATCTTTTTATTGATAAATCTAGATATTGTTTTTCTTTTTCTATTCCTATATAGTTTCTTCCTAACTTATTTGCTGCAATTCCTGTTGTTCCACTACCACTAAATGGATCTAGAATTATATCATTTTTATCTGTAGTTGCTAATATTATTTTTTCTAATATTTCTAACGGTTTTTGTGTTGGATGTTTACCACATTTCTTTTCTGATGGCTTTGTTAAACTTGTAGTCCAAACATCTTTCATCTGCTTTCCATTATTCATTTCTTTCATTAGTTCGTAATTAAACTTATATTTACAATTTTTTATATTTTTTCTTGCCCATAAAATAGTTTCTGTTGAATGAGTAAATGTTTTACAAGCTAAATTTGGTGGTGGATTTGTTTTCTGCCATGTTATATTATTTATTATTTTAAAGCCTTCTTCTTCAAGTGCCATACCTATGGAATAGATATTGTGTAGTGTTCCACTTATCCAAATGGTTCCGTTATCTTTTAGTATTCTATAACATTCTCTTATCCACTTTTTATTAAATCTATGTTTATATTTTAAAGAATCGGATGTATCCCATTCTCCTTTATTTACTGTTACCATTCTTCCACCGACTACATGTTATTCCATCATTTGATAAGAAATACGGTGGATCTGCAAATATTATATCTATTGTTTTATCATCAAACTTTTTCAATACCTTAAATGTATCATCTTTTATTAATTTAAAATATTCATCATCATAATAATATTTTCCTGTATACATTATCACTCTCCATTAAGTATTATAGTTCGTTACTAATATCTCTGATATTTTTCCTCTTCCTTTTGAATTTGCATTTATCATTCTACTTGCATATATTTCATCTATATTAAATCCATGATATATATTATCAAAGAAATGGTCTTCTTCATTTATGTTTTTGGGGTTGGAATTACTTAACATTAACTTTGCATTTCGTTCATTTAATTTTCTATAAAATGCTGCTAATTCTCGCTGACTATCATCATTAAAATCTTCTTTTGTATAAGATGTAAATCCTGATGTTACATTTAAAGGTCTGTATGGAGGATCAAAATATACAAATGTGTTTTCTGTTACATATTCCATACTTCTCCTATAATCTCCATATTGAAATTGCATATTTTGTATTAATTCTGATAGTTTTCTTAAATTTTCTTCATCACATATCATAGGATTTTTATAGCTTCCTACAGGAACATTAAATTTTCCTTCTTTATTTACTCTATACAATCCATTAAAACATGTCCTATTTAAATATATAAATTGTGCTGCTCTTTGAACATTCTGTTCATTTTCTTCTAATGCGTAACTATTATATTCATCTCTCTTATTATAAAAGTAATTTTTTCTTTCTTCTTGTTCTAATTGTAAATATTCTATTTCCATTTGTTTCAAATTAGTTATTAATTCTTCTACATCGTTCTTTATAACATTGTAAGAATTTATTAAGTCTATATTTATATCAAATGCATATGCTTCTTGTACATCATATTTTTGCAATATATCTATTAATACAGCTCCTCCACCTACAAATGGTTCTATATATCTTTCTATTATTCCATTTTTCAATTCATATGGGTAGAAATTGTTTAGCTGTGGTATTAAGCTTCCTTTTCCTCCTGCCCATTTTACAAATGGTCTTATCTTTTCTGACATTTTTGTACCTCTTTATTGTATTTTTTGTAATAATATCACATTTTTAATAATTTATCTACTTTTATGAATTATTTTTTGATTTATACTTGAAAAATAGATTTTTTTAAGCTTAAATACACAACCACTTGGAGGTGATAATATGTCTACAAAAACAATACTATCTTTATGCAATGGAGAATATAATTTCATGGAACAACCAATCAGTAAAAA
>CALXHD010000141.1 GCA_944388015.1 uncultured Clostridia bacterium
GCCATAATGACTCCTTTATATATAAAATTTATTTGCTCTTTTGTGCTGCCGTCTGCCCTTCGGCGCGGGGATTGTTAAATTTCTAACAATCGTTTGCAGTACCATTATATGATATAGAAAAAGGTATGTCAAGCGAATTTGTTAAAAAAATAACAAAAACGGAAAAATAATTTTTATTGTGATTTTTTCAAGGCACAAAGTAATTGTTTGCGCAGCGTTAGCGTCCCATAAAAATCATATCCCCCCCTTGCTCTTTCCCCCAATAACGTGTATAATAAAACTACCATATTATTATAAAGAGGTATTTATGAATAAGGTAGACATAGTCATAAACACGAACATGGGCGAGATAGACGCCGAGCTTTACCCGGACATAGCTCCCGTTACGGTGAAGAACTTTGTGGACCTCATCGACAAGGGCTTTTATAACGGGCTCACCTTTCACCGCGTGATAGAGGGTTTTATGATCCAGGGCGGCTGCCCCAAGGGCAACGGCACGGGCGGACCGGGCTATTGCATAAAGGGCGAATTTAAGGCGAACGGCGTGAAGAACGATTTGAAGCACGAGCGCGGAGTACTCTCTATGGCGAGGGCGATGGATCCGAACAGTGCGGGCAGCCAATTTTTCATCATGCACGAAACCTCCCCTCACCTGGACGGGCAATATGCGGCTTTCGGCAAGGTGACCAAGGGCATGGACGTGGTGGATAAGATAGCTTGCGTGCGCACGGATTTTTCGGATAGACCGCTGCAAAAAGTGGTCATCACGGATATGCACGTTGTGAAATAAACTTTCATACAATAAAGAAAAACAGGGGATATAGGAGATTATGAGAAAAATTGTAGCGGTGATAGGAGACGCCAAAATAGAGCGCCCTTCACACAAATTCGATATAGCCTTTGAAACGGGAAAACTGCTGGTAGACAACGGTTTTCGCGTGCAGTCGGGCGGGCACGCGGGCGTGATGGCGGCGGCTTTTGAGGGGGCGCACTCTTCAAAAAACTACCGCGAGGGGGACACCATCGCAATTCTCCCCGGCTTTACCGCGTCCACGGGCAACAGCTATGCGGACATCTGCGTGCCCACGGGCTTGGACGTCTATCGCAACGCCATCGTGGCGGGCGCGAGCGCGGTGATCGCCGTGGGCGGCGGCGCGGGAACGCTTTCGGAAATATCCTTCGCCTGGACTTTCCGCCGCCTTGTCATAGCGTACACGGGCGTGGAGGGCTGGTCCGCCAAGGTGGCCGGCACCAAGCTGGACGGCAAGTTCCGCTACTCCTTTGAAGACATGATCTTCCCCGCTTCCGCACCCGAGGAAGCCATAAAAATACTTTTGGAAAAACTCCCCCTCTATACCGCCGAGTATAAGGGGATAAGGATGGGCGAATGAAGATTTTATTTGTGTGTTCTTCCAATATCTGCCGCAGCCCTTATTGCGAATTCGTGTTCAAGCGAATGTGCGACAGCGACCCCGCTCTTGCAAATCACATAACATGGATAAAGAGCGGTGCGGTGTTCCACCAATGCAAGAAGCTGCACCCCAAAGCCAAAGCCGCGCTTTTGGCGGAAGGCTTTGCCGAAGAAGAGCTGGACAAGCACTCCCCCGCCTTTTGGCGCAAATTCCCCGAACGCTTTGAGGATGCGGACATAATCATCGGCATGACCCGCTGGCACAAATACTTCATCCCCAAAAAATGGCGGAGCAAGTATATCGACCTGGCGGAAGCCGCCACCGGCACCTACACCCCCGTCCCCGACCCTTTCCTTGCCAAAACGCAGGAAAAATACAACGAAGTCATGCGCGTGCTGGACAAATACCTCGCCATGATAGCGGAAAAAATCAAAGGCGGCGTGCCGCTTAAACCCTAACCCGCCCCTTTTGCAGCCTATAAAAAACGCGCCCCGTCGAAATGATATGCACCCCAAAAGTGTCCCGCTTTTGGGGTGCATATTAAAGGAGCGCTTTTTTAAGAGGTAATATTTCCATAATTTCCATTCTTTTATTGATTTTTATATTATTTAATGATATAATTGCTTTAGAGTCATTAAGGGGGTATTATTTTTGGATAAGCCAAAGACGATATACGATAGGGTAAACAGAAAGCACGATAAGTATATATTTATCTCTTATTCCCATCGCGACTGCGACGTTGTTTTCCCTTTACTCGACGTGCTGTATAATAAAAACGTCAATTTTTGGTATGACACAGAACTTTCCGAAGGCGATGTGTGGAATAAAAAAGTTGCGAATATCTTAACAAACAAGGACTGCGTGGGCATTATATTTTTTATGAGCAAAAACTCCATAGCCAGCAACGCGGTACATCAAGAGATAATCTTGGGACAAGAACTCCTGGAGAAAAACGAAAACTTCCGTATTTTACCCGTTTTACTCGGTTTCGACCATTCCGATAAACCGTACGGAGAAATACTGAACGCCGCAATCAGCTTGTGTGATTACGACCTGGTAGCCGATATTCAAAAATTATTTGATAACGGTAAAAGGCTTTTCCTGTCTGCCGAAAGCTTCGACCTTGCCGAAGATATTGCAAAGTTTTGCAAAAAGAACGGCGCAAGTGAGGAAAATTATGTGGAAACAAGGGATTCACACCTGGCTTCCGCCGAGAAATTCGGCTCTTATCCCTTCGGAAAATCAGGAATGCACGAACCTATAGAATTTTTGCTTTTTAACCGTGAAAACTCGTTGTTTTACTATGTTTCAAAATATTGCCTTGATTTTGTAAACCACGAAGAAGCGCTGAATATTACGAAAGAAACGTTTAATTTGAATGACGACGCCGTGATATTCGCGGGGCTAATCGACGAAAAAACCATTAAAGAACACCGCGACATCATCGGGCGCGCCATCCCCTGCGATTATGCGGATTTGCACCGCACCCAAAGTTTTCGCACTTTTTGGGTAAGGGATGATAAGGGCGATCTTGTGCTCTATAATGCCGAAAACGAGCGAATTGACGAAACCCCCGCCGAAGATAACTCCGCTTTTACCGCGGGAATCCGGCTGCTTTTGATCGTCAACGACGATCTGCTGATAGATAAATCTATGTAATAAAGGAGAACTGCTATGGACTTGATCAATAAAAACAACCCTCTTTCCTTGGTGCTCGACGAAAACGTTTCCGCGAACGCTTCACAAACAGAGGAAGAACGCATCATCTATAAATATAAATCCGCAAGCGAAATAGGCGGGAAAATTTTGAACTCCTTTATGGCTTTTTACGATGAAAGTCACGCCTCTTTCCCTCTCGGCGACAAGGGCGGCAAGGATAAATTCGGCACGATATGCGATATCATGTCGCTGTCAACAATGCTGGAAATAAAATCTTTGGGCGTGGATCTTGCCGACTATCTCGACATATATTACGGAACGATAGAAAAAGTTTTTGCAAACGCTTACACCGATGAAGGTTTCGTTTGCGACGCAAAACCCTATTGGCAGGACGACAGTTACAAGATAACGACATCGGTAGAAACCGCTTCGAAATTGGTATCCACGTTGGTAGACTTGCGCGACGACCTTTTGGAGAGCGAATTATTCAGGAAAAACACAGGTAAGCAGCCCGACATGAAAGCGCTTTCGATACGCGGAAGGAAGGTGACTTCTTTCCGAGAGTTGAGAGAGCTCACGGAAGCGTTTATCATAGACGCAGTAAATATGCTCAACGGCGCCGCCCTCCCCTTAGACCATCCCTATACATTCTTGATAGACGGCAAGCCCTCCGCTCGCAAAGGCGTAAGCACGGACGTGGTGTGCAGAGGCTGGGCGTTTCAAAAGCCCAAAGAAAACGACGCAAACGAATATGAAACTTCGCTGTATTACACATATTACGGCACCAACGCCTTCATTTCGATATACAACTCTTTAGAAGACCTATACGATTACAAAGATACGGGAGAGCAACCCTCGTTTATCTCTGCCGATTTGCTGAGCGAGATAAGCGACGCCGATAAGCTGCGCAAATACAAGTTCAATGCCGATAACGAATTTTTTGAAAAGAATGCGGCGGCGCTGAATACGCTGCGTGAATACACCGCTTCTTCCGGCAGATACATAGACACAAAGCTTAAAGAAAACGGCGTGGATATCGCCTTTGACTATGTGGATAAAGAACTGCATCGCATTTCGATAGACACCATAGGGAAAGGCAAAAACAACTACATCATGAATTCCCTGTTCACCTTTGCAATTCTGATAAACGCCGGCATTGACGACGATTATTCAAGCGTGGGCAAGTCGAGTATCTATCAATCAATACAGTTTGCTCTTACCAATATCAAAAAGATATATATATCCTATCGCGACCGCAGGCAGGAAGACTTGATAGACTCTTTTTCTTTGGGCGAAGACAAGTGCCCCGTTGAAGAAAGCGTAATAATGCAAGCCTGGCGTAAAGCAGGCAGTATCTCCACTTACGATCTAGTGCCCCTCTACTGCAACACCTACAACTTGATTTCCAACTACATTATCAAGTATCCGCAAAAAGAAATGCGTGAAAATTTGGTGTGGATCCTGGAAAACAAGGCGGACGACGAATGGTTTTGGACTAAAGAGAGCTTCAGCGTAAACAACAACCTCTACTATATATACGCTCTCGACTCCTTCTACGCATACTATTCACAATACGAGCAGGGCTTTTTGGACGCGGACAACAAAAAAGCTCAGCTGAACAAGAAAAACAGGGAGATCAAAAAACTTAAAGACGAAACAGAACAAGCGCTGAAGAAAAAAGATGAAGAGTGGGAAGCCAAAGTGAAAGAGGCGGAAAACAGCCGCTCTCCTTTGGATAAAGAGTTGCTTGACTTTGTGGACGCCATCCTGCAAGACAAATTCGAAGCTCTTTTAAAGAGCACTTTGGATAAATATTTCGACAAGGGATTAGATTTGGCGCTCAAAGCGGCAGTAGGCGGAGCGGAATATTTGCAATCGGTAAAGGACGCAATAAACGACGACCCCTTGCTCCATCTGCTGTTCAACCTTTCCAAGATGGACTCCTTGGGGCCCGTGGCAAAAAGGTTGTACGGAGACGGAAAACTCACAAGCAATGATGAAACGGGGAAAACCATCCTTTCGGAAGCGTTTAAAACCGCTTTGATAGAAACCATCGCAAGCAGATAGACATATAAAATACGGAGGAAAAAATGAAAACGATATCTTTCTTTTCTTATAAAGGCGGCGCAGGGCGCTCTTCTATCCTTTATAACACTATCTCCTTTCTTGCCAAGGAGCTAAATGCTACAAGCGAACATCCGATCGTGGTAATGGATTTAGACATAGACAGCAAGGGCTTGTCCTACCTGCTCCTTTCCGACGAATCATATAATCCTTCCAAACTTGACGCGATAAAGATATTAAAAAACCCCTCTGCATATCTCAACCCCCTCGATTCGCCCAAGACGCTGTATAGCAAGATGTACGCCGTGGGCGACAAGTTCGGGCTGGATAAGATAGATTCCGTATTGTTCGTTTCCGCCCATTCAAACGAAACCTTGGGACAAGGGAGCAACTATGACGGAGAAAACATTTCGTTAAATCCCTTTGTTTCCGCGCTGAAAGCTGCAGGCTGCTCCGCTCTTGTGATGGATAACCCCGCAGGCGGGCAGCTCTCTTCTGACGTGGCTTTGAGGATATCTCATAAGATAGTGCTCGCACTGCGAATTACCGGCCAGTTCCGCTTTGGCACGGAAGAATTTTTGGCAAAGAAAAAGTGTTTTGATAATAAGGAGTACATAGTAGTCCCCAATGCAGTTCCTTCGGCTGAGGGAACGGATTACAACATCACCGACATCCTGTCGCTTATAAAAAAGCGCTTTACCTTTGCCGCGCAAAAAAATAACGACACCATAAACACCGCCCTGCTCGATCAAGGCGGAATAGGCGAAGTTCGAATGTTCAAGTTCGAAGAGGCAAATTTAGTACTCAAACAAAAATTGAATAGGAAAATCGAACAGGACGAAGAAGAAGCCATGAAAAAATATGAACTGCTTGCCAAGGAGCTTGTAAAAGAATGACCGCCGCCGAAAAACCTTTTAGTTCCCGCCGAGATACCATACGCTTGCTCATCGGCGATGAAAACTTGCGCAATATTATTTTCGGCGCCGACCCCGACTTTTCCGATAAGACGCAATATCTTTTATATGTGAAAAATACCCTTTATTTAAGTATTTTTCTTGCGTATGTAAAATTTGCGCATTTCAAGAAAAATCTGGAAGGTCTTTCTTCGGACGATCGCCGCAGGGAAATAAGCGGATTTTCCGCTGTGATGGTGCGCCTTTACAGCATGTTCGACAGCTGTTATTCTTCCGAGAAAATGGACTTCGATCTGGTGGAAAACGCTCTTTTAAACATGCAGGTGGATGACAGCAACGGCTTTTTGTCTCGCTTGGGCTTAAATAAATTTTTCAACCTCAACGCCTTGGAAAACGACTTGAGCAAGACTATCTTTTTATTGAAGCAATCGATACTCTCTTCGCGTTTCGACCCTAAATACGAGTTTGACAATATGTGTTCGTTTTTTGCCGCCTTCCCCTTTTTAAATCAAGCCAAGGTGTCCTTTTACGATCGCTCGCCGGACGGCGAAACGGGCATCCCCGCAAACAAGTGCGGCTTGCAATGCGCAAAATTGACCTACTTAGGCGAAGAAATCGATTTAAAAGATTTGATGCTGTTCATAAACGGCGATCCTTACTATCTTTACGGCATAGATCTTACCGACCCCAAACTTTTGGAAAAAGACAAGACGAAAACGCAATTCATCACCGCAAAATATGTGCATTTGCATTATTCGGCGGACTTCAGCGCGATTTTTTCCAATACTCCCATAGCAGACAGGCATGAAGGAATATTGTATATTTCCGGCGGCACAGCGGTGGAAGACTTGCTGTTGCAGCTTCGCGCTTTCGACATAGCGGGATTGGAAGATAAGAGCTTTTTCGGAAACTTTTTTTTCATAAACAACAAATATATTAAAAACTTGGCTCTCGTCATTTCCGATTCCCTTACCATAGAATGCAAAAACAAGATCCTGTGGGCTTATAGCGCCAAGTACAGCGAGCTGTTCAATCAATTTTGCGGCTCTTACATAACCAGGTGGGATGAAATTATCATCTTCTTGTTGATAGAAGTGGGCGTTTATGAGCTGCTCACCTTCCTTTTCAACGACAATTCGTTGGATTACGAAACGGTGAAAAACGCTTTTTCCAAACGTTTCGGCGAACGCGCCAAGACTTTATCTCAAGATTACGATTTGATAGCAGACCCCTCTCACGGTCTGCTTATGCGCAACCGCAACAATATAACTCATTGCAAAGTGCGGGCATTGATCTTGCTGGCTTCAAGCTTGCTGTCAACAAATAAGGTGAGCTTCTCTTTTCCTCAATCGCTGGATTCCATACCTGAAGTTATCGCCGACTTACAGGCAACGCTTGCAAGAAAGATCGACCGAGATCAAAAGGTTCTTTACGCCGCAAACAAACTAATAAATACCAACGCGTTTATATATAACTTTAAAGAAAGCGCCCTCTCTTGCTATAAGAGCTTTAAAGAACGCACCCTGGGCAAAGGCTCGGAATCATCGGTATACGACGGCAAAAATCCGTTATTTACGGAATTCTACGAAAAGACTAAGTCCATTAAATACCCGGATTATTTCGATTATACTGCATTGTGCGACATCACTTCGATCCGCGGTAAAAACGACTTTGACAAGCTGTGCAATCAAGTTAACGCTTCGTTTAATATGCTTGACGCTTTAAACGACAGGATTTGCAGGCGCAACACCGTTTCCAACGAGCAATTTTACGATTTGACGGGCAGGCGCGAACTCTTTGATAAGGAGAGTTTTTCCTCTTTGAAAAACGCCGTGGTATCCTGCTTGTCCTCATTGCAAGAAGCAAACGGCGGCACTGCCGACGATTTGTACGGCGCCATTATAAATTATCTTTCCTATTTGAAAGACGGCTCGATTGCCTCTCGTTATGTCATAGAAGACGCCATAGCCCCCATATTGGGGACCTGCTCACAGGCGGTGCTTTCTCAAGACGGCTTTAAATATTACTACCTTTCCGTCAACTTCGGCAAAGACGGTAAGGCTGTGCAGATAAAGATAATTTCCAACGAATCTTTGAATGTGGGCGAATTATACTATTGCGTACCCAATATCAAACGCTGCTTGCACGTTCCGGATGCGGAAGAAGGCAAGCGCAGCATTTGGCTGAACCCCTTTATCGTTCCCTACTCGGCATATAATTCCAATAATAAATACACCTACGAAACGCTTAAGGACAAGGCTGATTACGACAAGACCGCCACCTTGATCTATTATGCGGATGAGCGTTTGAACAAAAAACTTTACGGAGATAAAGATACCGCCGTTGAAGTTATAAAGCAGCTGTTTGACAAAAGCTATTCGGTATACGCAAAAAAATATGTCAGATTTATACGGCTTGCGGACGATAAAAACGGCCGCGGAACAATTATTGCCGTAGCAACTTTATACGACTCCCTTCCTAATTGGGAAAAAGCCAGGGCTGCACTTGAATCCTGCTTCCCTCAAGAAAAACGTCCGTCCTCTTACGCCTCTGCCATAGAAAGCGTAGCGGACACTTTCAACGACTCAATAGGAAATAACTTTTATGTCAATGATGTGTGCGTGGATAAAGAGTATAGAAGAAAAGGGTTTTCTAAATTGTTGCTGAATAACCTCTTCCGCGAGGCGGGAAGAGATCGGAACGACAAAAATCTCGTGCTCTCGGTGTATTGCGAAAACAAAATAGCTCTAAATCTTTACAATAGAATGGAATTTATTCGTTTTGTTACAGGGCATGACGCGCGCGGAGATAACTATTATTCTTCACGCTACTACAAAATGATTAAATATCTTTGAGCTTCGCTCGACGAAAATATAACCGCTTTTTTTAGGGCAAACCGCCCTTTTACACCTTATAAAAAACGCGCCCTTTTCGGGGCGCTTTTTTGCGGATTTTCGAGCGGGCTGAATACCATAATGCAATAATTTGTTTTTAGTATTGACAATTTTGCTCTGCATAGTCTATACCATAAATGCGGACGTCATGTACGAATTAAGTTTCGGGTACGCCGTGCCGAGGTATCACCGGTTAATGCCTCGGCTTTTTTATGATTTGATCACCCTTTTCCTTCCCTCTTTTCTTATGAAACTACATTGTACTAAAACTAGGTCTTGAAATTACACATTATGACATCGATTTTGCTACCATATGAAACTACATTGTACTAAAACATTGTGTGTGATAAAGACGGTGTTGTAATCATTTTGCTACCATATGAAACTACATTGTACTAAAACTTCGGGGCTACAAGCCGGACAAGGTATTGCATTTTGCTACCATATGAAACTACATTGTACTAAAACAATGTGTCTCAACCTATTCATCATGATTAAATTTTGCTACCATATGAAACTACATTGTACTAAAACTACGGCGTGAAAAAGGTTGCGAAGCTCAAAATTTTGCTACCATATGAAACTACATTGTACTAAAACTCTATGCCGCGCGCTATATCTTCCGCTTCGATTTTGCTACCATATGAAACTACATTGTACTAAAACTATCAGGCATTACCGATATTCGAAGCAATAATTTTGCTACCATATGAAACTACATTGTACTAAAACGTGTCAGGGTCGGTTTTGATGTACTCTTTCATTTTGCTACCATATGAAACTACATTGTACTAAAACGCCCGTATCGGTGATAGACAAAGACATTAAATTTTGCTACCATATGAAACTACATTGTACTAAAACTCAGTCGGGAGTTTTCCAATCGCAATTTAAATTTTGCTACCATATGAAACTACATTGTACTAAAACATACGGATCCAAGAATGGTCGGCCGCATTTATTTTGCTACCATATGAAACTACATTGTACTAAAACAAGATTGATTTTCTTGCTACTGCTTGCAGTATTTTGCTACCATATGAAACTACATTGTACTAAAACCTATTGTCACATTTACGCCCACTTCAAGCAATTTTGCTACCATATGAAACTACATTGTACTAAAACCGAATCATTTTGCCCGAGAAACTCCTTGAAATTTTGCTACCATATGAAACTACATTGTACTAAAACACAAAAATGAATCACTACCTTTACCAGCAGATTTTGCTACCATATGAAACTACATTGTACTAAAACTGATAGCGCATTATGACGTCACTAGCCTTGATTTTGCTACCATATGAAACTACATTGTACTAAAACGCCACTTTATGCGTACAAAACAGATGAAGGATTTTGCTACCATATGAAACTACATTGTACTAAAACGCAAAAGCGTTGATTAGTAATCACAATAAAATTTTGCTACCATATGAAACTACATTGTACTAAAACTGCCGTTGCGCTTTCACTTCTAAAAGCCTCATTTTGCTACCATATGAAACTACATTGTACTAAAACTACGCCAGAGATGAATACGGTATAAAACATATTTTGCTACCATATGAAACTACATTGTACTAAAACTTGACAGTCGAGCAGGTCAAACGCTCGATAATTTTGCTACCATATGAAACTACATTGTACTAAAACTAGCCGTACCGAATCGGTAAGCGACGCCGTATTTTGCTACCATATGAAACTACATTGTACTAAAACGGTTACTTTTGATTCCTGTGCTTATGTCGCATTTTGCTACCATATGAAACTACATTGTACTAAAACATTAAACATAACAGCCATACACAACCTCTTATTTTGCTACCATATGAAACTACATTGTACTAAAACAGCCGAAACCTGAAGGAGGTGATAAGTAATATTTTGCTACCATATGAAACTACATTGTACTAAAACTAAACTGATTCGCTCTTTCAGCGGAATAAATTTTGCTACCATATGAAACTACATTGTACTAAAACCGGTATTAAGGCGAACGCTTCAAGCATTGTATTTTGCTACCATATGAAACTACATTGTACTAAAACACAGATACATGGCGTTAAACGTAAAACCGGATTTTGCTACCATATGAAACTACATTGTACTAAAACTGAGCCTTTACCTGTCTGTAAATTTCATGAATTTTGCTACCATATGAAACTACATTGTACTAAAACGCTTGTGGGTTGACGCTGGACCTAATCCTAATTTTGCTACCATATGAAACTACATTGTACTAAAACTGAGCCTGTCGAAATCGACCGAGACGAAAGATTTTGCTACCATATGAAACTACATTGTACTAAAACGAGGTGCATCATATCGTGCCTTTGGATAAGATTTTGCTACCATATGAAACTACATTGTACTAAAACACCTCCTAAAGCGCCGTAAGACGGATTAGCATTTTGCTACCATATGAAACTACATTGTACTAAAACGGGGCAGATGTACCGCGTGACGGCTGACACATTTTGCTACCATATGAAACTACATTGTACTAAAACGGACTTGGCAGAAACGACGGACTTGTGCAAATTTTGCTACCATATGAAACTACATTGTACTAAAACAGACGGCAAGGCAACCGAGGCACTCTCCAAATTTTGCTACCATATGAAACTACATTGTACTAAAACTATCTGCGGCGAATACTGCAAACACTATTGATTTTGCTACCATATGAAACTACATTGTACTAAAACGCCGTTCAAGATTATGATCGACAGCCTGCAATTTTGCTACCATATGAAACTACATTGTACTAAAACGCGCCGGGCATTCCATAAACGCTTTGAATTATTTTGCTACCATATGAAACTACATTGTACTAAAACAAACCGCGCGCGTTTTAATAATCGCCTTTTATTTTGCTACCATATGAAACTACATTGTACTAAAACCTACGGATACGGAAGCGGCTACGGCTACGATTTTGCTACCATATGAAACTACATTGTACTAAAACCCTGGAAGCAATATAGTCGTCAATATACTTATTTTGCTACCATATGAAACTACATTGTACTAAAACCAATATCAATGATTGAAGTTATTTCGCTTTATTTTGCTACCATATGAAACTACATTGTACTAAAACGAGCCGAAAGGAGAAGTAGTATGAAAAAATATTTTGCTACCATATGAAACTACATTGTACTAAAACATAAGTATGGCGAAAAGCTGTTATCGTTTAATTTTGCTACCATATGAAACTACATTGTACTAAAACATCGATGAACGTCATCTAGGGCTTTCAGTATTTTGCTACCATATGAAACTACATTGTACTAAAACCGCAAAGTTGTTCCAATCTTCGTTGGTGTAATTTTGCTACCATATGAAACTACATTGTACTAAAACGTACGGAGAAAATTACAAGCGCCCTCATTTATTTTGCTACCATATGAAACTACATTGTACTAAAACCGCGGTATCGGTATCGTGTGCGCCGTTTAGATTTTGCTACCATATGAAACTACATTGTACTAAAACAGATTTGATTTCTATTATCCGGCTTTGGCGATTTTGCTACCATATGAAACTACATTGTACTAAAACCTGCTCCACCGTTCCACCGTTCCGCCGTTGATTTTGCTACCATATGAAACTACATTGTACTAAAACCTCAAATTCATGGGTATAGGTCGATGACGGCTTGTGACGCCGCTGTTTCTTATATGGCAGACTTATTTTAACGTATCGCAATAATCTTTGTCAATATAAATGCACTTTGCGTAAGGAGAAAAGCCTTCGGCGTGGGAATTTTCCAACATTATCAAGGAGATATTGTTTGCCAGGGCTCGGCGGAAGACGCGCTCTTGCTCTTCTTTACTCAAAAAGGCGCGAGCCTGCACAAGCACCAATAGCTTACAAATCTTTATTTCTCGGCAGATGTCCAAAAAATTTTCCAACTTTTCAGCCGTCGTTCCCGCAGAAAAAAGAGGCTGCACTTTTAACATGGAAAACACATCTTTTACGTCCGCCTCCTCCCCTATATCGAAGTCTATATTGACGGAAGATATGGATTGCAATACGCTGTTTTTTACTTGCAATATTAAGTTGTCAAGTTTCATGCGCTCGCCTATGTCGGAATAGACGGCTGCTTCCAAATGCTTATATATTTTGGTGAGCAACGCCTTGGAGCATATATCGAAATTCCAAACGTCGCTCACAAGGAATATGTCTGATTGTTTTACCCGCTTTTCTCCTTCGTAAAGGGAAAGCTCCTTGGGCGTTTCGGGCGAAATTGCCAGATCTTCGAGCATGCTAAGGAAGATCTTTTGCGGTTCCGCCTCTATTATAGCCGCATATTGCGAAAGATCTATTTGTGCAAATTCGCAATTATACAGCCTTAATATCATAATATCACCATTTTACTGTCGTTGTCCATAATTGTTCCGCTAATTTTTCCCAAACACAAATCCATGTTTTCGAACTGCTTTTCGGTAATGGTGAGCATGATCACGCTGCCCTCCTTGGGCAGATACTTCTTTACCCTCTCCCGCACGTTGTCCGCGGCGGTGGCGTTTAGGGAAAGTTTGCAATATACGGATTCTTGCAACATTAAAAATCCGTCCTTTACAAGTGCCTTTCTGAATGCCGCTGCCGCCTTTCTTTCCGACGCGGTCACGGTTGGCAAATCGAAAAACAGCAACGTCCTCATATACCTATAGCTGCTCATTCGAAATCGTAAAGGCGCAAGTCTTCACTTGTGCCGTTGTTCAGAGCCTCGATCGTGCTTTTTACCGAAACGGCGATTGCGTCGTGCAGATCGCATTCCCTTTGCATCCTTACCCTCTTGTTGAGCAAGTTTACCAACTCGTGCTTATAATCTTTATCTAACTCTCTCCCTTTGTTCATATATACATATTCGTCCACCGTAACGCGAAAGGGCTCCATCAAGTCGCAAGACAGATTGAACTCGTTGAATTCGTTGCAGTGGTTCACGCCGAGCTGAGTAAGGCAGCCGTTAGCCGCAACTTCCCTGTTCACGCAGGAAAGCAAGACGGCGTAGCCGTAATTGAGCGCGGCGTTTACCGCATTGTTTTCGTCCCTTATAAATCCCATGCCGAAAAGCGCGTTGAAGTACACCTTTGCGGCGAGCCCTTCGCGGTTGGTGGCGTCGTCCGCTTCCAACTCAAAAAGATATTCTTCCAGCATTCCCGCCCTTTCCTCAAAGCCGTATTTTTTTAGTAATGCGGCTTGGTTTTGTATCTTTTTTGCCAAAATGGCGGTATTTACCGCGCTTATGGCTTCCTTCTTCCATGCCACTTGCTGTCTTATTTTTTTGGAGCAATTATGGCTGCCGTAATAGGGAGCAAATTCCCCGTAAGGGTTGTGCCTTTCGTCGCAGAAGACGACCTTTACTTTATATCTGTTCAGCTCGCACAGCGCTATTCCCGTTATGCTTACGGCGGGGGAAGCTATCATCAAATAGTATATTTCGGAAAGATGGATCTTTTTTAATTCATCTCCCCTTATTATCAGATAGTTTCCGCCCGCACTTATTTTGCAAGGCGATTCGATTATAACGCTGCGCCAAGCCATTGCCTTTTATTTCTTTATTTGGTAAATTTTTGTATACATTCCGGTTATAGACGCATCTACAAACTCTATCGCTTCTGCAAAGTCCTTTCGCCCACGCAGCCTACCATAACTTCCTCCTCCTAATTTTGCACTTAGAGATACCGAGCTAGGACCGGCAGAAGAAACTCTTAGCATCTGCTGAATAAGTTCTATCTTTTCTTCCCACGTCAATGTTTCAATCTGCTCTTTTGAAAGTACGTCTTCTAGCTTGTCTGCAAAATCCGAAAACATCGGCTCTACATGACGAATTACATAACAATAGTGCTTGACAAACTCCTTGAGGTCATCTGTATAATCCTTATTTTCATCTCTCTTGAAAAGCACGCTTTCTCCTGACAAAACGCTTTGGTTTTTTGCTTCCGCCAAATAAAGCAGCTTCTCAAATTTCGGCTTAAAATATACCTCTGTGGCATTTTGCAACTCTTCACCCCCGGTGATATATACATATTGGCCACAATATTTAACCTTTTGATATTTATATATCGGCATTTTTTCAATATTCGCATTTTCACCATATGTGGCTAAAACAAACTTCTTTATCCCCTCTTCTCCACTGTAAGTGCAAATAAGAGGAATATTTATGAGCGAAAATTCTTTCTTCCCTTTTTTGCCTACATTGGAAATAATCGCGTAATATGCGGGCTTCAACGACGAATATCCTCCGAACAGCATAGGGTCTTTTGCCTCACTTGTGAAGACGCCTTTTAACGGAATCAACCCACGCTTTACCCCATCGGGCGGATAAACTGTTTGGTCATAAAATTTACATTCAGCCATAAACATCTTCTTCTTAACCACCCGGCAGGTGTTGCGGGACATGGTTTCGAGCACGTTGTTAAAGCGATTGGTATCCCAAAGGTATTCGCCCGTTTCTTCGTCGATGTCGATGAGATCGGGTCTATCCGTCCTGGTCATCAAGTTGACGATAAAGCCGTACTTTTTATTCACCAGCGTGGAGGTGTGCTCATAGCGCGACTCCTCCATATGCCCGATGTAGTAATTGAGGGCTTTGTTATACCTGTCCTGTCCCCACAGCGGGCAGGAATAGGCGGTGAACATACCCGTGACCGCGGCGAGATAGGCGTCCTTGGCGTGGTGGAAGTTGTTCAAGCCGCGGATCTTATAAAAGCCCGCCTTGCCCTCCTCCGCAAAGCGCTTGCGCATGATGGAGCTGAGCTTGGGCTTGATGCCGCGAATATCGGCGTTGGGGAAGCGGCGCATCAGGAGCTCCTTGACCATGCGGACTATATAGCCGGTATCGTTAAGCTGCCTGTTGATAAAGCCGCGGATGTCATCTTCGGTGATCTCCGTTTTATGCAAATTGGCGTACTTTTTACTGCCGATAAAGCCGTGCTTGTAGAGGAATTCCCAGAACGTATCCATCCTTTTTACGATATCTGTCGTAACGGGTCTGTCCCCCTTGGCTTGGTTTTCCTCCTTGAGCACGAGCACCCTGTTTTCGAAGCTGTTATCGGGCACGAGGCTGCGCGGGATGATGTGGTCTATTTCACACTCGCCCAATTTTCCTATGGGAATTACTTTGCCGCTGTACATCGACTTTCCCAATTGGATAAACCAAAGGTACAGCTTGTCGTTGTCGAGCGCGGACTTGTTTTCTTTATACTTGACGAGTTCGGCGCGGCACTCCTTTTCTATGTCCGCATACTCCCCGCCCCTAATCGCCTGATAGAGTTGATAGACTTTGTCGTACTTGCTCTTGGTGCGCTTTTTCTCGCCTATTTCGGTGGTGTCTTCCAGGAAGATATACATGGGATCGCCGCCTATCTGCTTTACGAGCTCGTCCGTCAGCTTGAGCGCGTTCCATACGCTGCGCCTTACAACGGGGGATATGCGCATATCATTCACCTGCTCGTAGGTGAATTTTTCTATCTGCTCTTGCTTGGTGATGAATTTATCCTTGAAGCCGAGTTCTTCGTCGAAGAGTATCTCGTTGAAGTGCTTGTTGGTTTCGTACATAAGATCGAGTACGCACTTGCCGCCATTGCCCAACGTTTCGTAAAGCGCTTTGCGCGAGTACTTGCCCCAGCCGGAGAAATTCTTTTTGGCAAGATATTCCTCCTTGCCGTCAAAGACTTTGAGCGCCTTTATCCTTTTAATACGGATATCCTTATCCGTGAAGATGGTGAGGACGCGGACAGCTTCTTCCAGCGCGTCGAAGTTGGCGTTTATGAATTCTTCGCCGAAAGCCTTTTTGAAATCATAGTATGCGGAAAGGCTTGCCGTGACCTTCTTTTCGTCGGAAAGTCCGCCTATGTCGTCCGCCTTTGCCGCCATGTTGAAATTCTTGTTCAGGCAATTGGCTATATCCGTCTTTTTCACCGTCTTGCGCGCCTTGCACAAATCGAATATAGCCTTCTTCTCCTCTATCGAGATGGGCTTGTCGAACACCTTTATTTTGTTTATCTCGTTCAAGACCATGTACTCCTGGTAGAGCATGGAATTGAGCGGAAGCGCGGATTCGCCCTTTATCAGCGAGCAGTCGTTGGTCATGCGCGATATGAAGTTTTCCGCCAGCCTGTCCAGCCCGTCTTCCCCTATCGCTTCGTTGAAGTTCCACGGCGTTATGCGCACGTCTTTGGGGATGTCCACCCCCTCCGTCCAGCCGAATTTCCCCTTGAGCGGACCCACATAATACGGGCGGCGGAAGGTGAGCAAGGAACGTATTTTATCCGCGTTTTTCCTTAGGCAGGGGTGGAATTTTCCCTGCTTTTCCAAGATGGCGTCCAGCTCCTTCAAGTTGAGTTGGTAGGGAACGTATGCGTTGTCCTTCGAGGTGATGAGGGGCAGGAAATCGTCCTTATCTATCTGCTCGATGACATACTCCTTATCCGGGCAATCGGGCACATATTTGGTCAAGATATCCTTCACGCGTTTGTATAGTTCTTCCTTTGTGGTCTTGACGTACTTATCGTTCTTGCCGCCGTAAAAACCGTACCGCTTGTCGCCGATGTATCCGGTGTAACTCGCGCCGTTGCTCTTACGGAAAAAGCCGTTATAGAGCTCCTTGTCCCCCGTACTCCTTATCAGCTTTCTTATCACATACAGATCCTTTGCGTGCTTTTTGAACTTATCCGTCATGGCTTGGCAGAGCAATCTCCTGCCCCTGAGCACGTTGTTCAACTCAACGGCGGCATACAGCTTTTCCGCGGCAAAGAGGATATCTGCCCTCTCTAAACTTGCATAATCTTCCTTCCTCTCTTCGTATTGCGCGTCGGCAAAGTAGATGGTGACGGCTTTGCCGTTTTCGTCCTTTATCGCACCATCTTCGTCTTCTATGCAGAGCAAGTCGGTAAGATCCGCCTTTAATCCCACGGCGGCTTTGGTGAGGGCTGTGATAAACTTGTCCTTTTTCTCTTTTGTGAGCACGTTATACGCCTCTTCCGCGCGTATACTGCGGCTCTTTTTGCTATCCGACAGGGCGGAAACAAAGTCCTCTTCCTTGCCGATAAAGCAAAGATCCTTGTCGTAATTGTTGAGCAGCAGGGAAAAAAGCTCGTCCGCCGCCGCACGGGGACCGCCTTCGATTGAATCCGCGCCGCCTTCGTTCAAGAAATGCCCGCGATATTTTATTATGTGGTGCAGGGCGAGATACACCAGGCGAATATCCGCTTTTTCGTCGCTTTCAACCAGCTTTTCGCGCAAGTGGTAAATGGTGGGGAATTCGTGATAGTAGTCCGCGTCGGTGTACTCCCCTCCGTCGAAGAGATTATAGTGATTGCTGCGGAAATACTTGCCCTCCCCCTGATGGTAGGAGCTTTCTTGCAGCCTTATGTAAAAATTCTTATCCACGGGCGCGATGTCCTCCGCCATAAGCTCTTGAAGCAGGCGCACCCTTACTTTGCGCCTTTCGATGCGCCTCCTGCCCGAACGGAAAAGCCGCCTGTCCTTGGCGGTTTGAGCGTTGTCGAACAACACCACTCCCCATGCGTCCTGATTGTTAACTTTTACTAGCTCGTAGCTGTCGTTCATCGCCGCCCAGCCCACGGATCCCGTACCGATATCCAGCCCGATCGCGTACTTTGAATCTTTTTTTCTCATAACCGTTGACATTCCTCCTTTTGTGTGTTATGATTTATTTGTAGCATATGAAACTACATTGTGAATGTTAAAATAAATGCTAAACTAACTGCTTCTTGTGAAGCCCGCCGCAAGGCGGATTTTTTTTGCCCGAAATTCTTTTACATATTCTCTTTTCGCCCCTTATTTTTTTGTTTACCTTTTTTATCATAACACATTATTACTGACAAGGAAAGACAGCTTTTAAAAATATTTGATATTTTTTTGAATAAAAAAACGCACCCGAAGCGGATGCGTTAAATGGCTTTTGATGTGCGCCGCCGTGAAGTTCGGCTTGCAAGGAAGGCGGCGGAGTGGTTTTTGCGGTTACATCTTTTCCGGGGCTTTGATGCCCAGGAGGGAGAGCCCGTCCACGAGTACGCCCTGCACGGCTTTTACCAGCATGAGGCGGGCTTTGCGCACGGCGTCGGGCGCTTTGGCGATGTTGCAGGCAAGGTAGAATTTGCCGAAGGCTTGCGAGAGGTCCACGAGGAAGCGGGAGAGGTAGCAAGGTTCGTACTTTTCCACCGCCGAGAGGATGACGTCCGGGTAGGAATCGAGCAATTTGAGCACTTCGCCCGCCTCTTCCCCCGCAATGCCGGAGTAGTCGGGGTCGCAGTCGGGGTAGGCGCACTTTTCCAAAAGCGAGCGGCAGCGCGCCTGGGTGTACTGCACATAGGGGCCCGTTTCGCCGTCGAAGTTGAGTGCGCGGGAGTAGCTGAAGGTCATGTCCTTTATGCGGTTGTTGTAGAGCACGCCGAAGATGACCGCGCCCACGCCTATCTGCTCCGCCACCTCGTC